>JAFSLR010000313.1 GCA_017448375.1 Synergistaceae bacterium
AAGCTGCCTGTGATCTCCTACAAGGATCACTCTTTCCTTTGCCTGTGCAAGAGGTATCATTAGATCGCAGGGGTTTACACGTGCGGCTTCATCAACTATCACAGTGTCATACTCTGCCAGAGCGTCCTCTTTCTTGAGACCCTTAGCGAGACGTATATCTTTCTTGTCGCTTTGCTGAGCTGTTGCCGCGTATGCGTAACTATATGACTGAACGGCTTTGCTCACATCAGCGGGATTGGTCTCGAGTTCGCGCATAAACTCAAACAATACGTTATCGATTGAATCATTTGCTCCTGATGGCGGCGTGTGGATTTCGTCCCTTATTTCTTCATACAGTTCTGTAATATCCTGTCTGGCTTCTGAAGGACGATATACAAGTTTTGGGATACATTGTTCAAACAAATATCTCTGAACTTCCCGCAGCTTATCCAGTAATTCTTTATCGGGCGGATTATTTTTCACGAGTGCCGCAGCTCTTAAGACGGCTAACACATTTCTGTTTTGCGGACTGTTTGTATCCATGACATCATCGTCATTCAGTACATCATAAAGGGCATGTGCGTTTCTTGCCCCGTCATCGGCAAAAGCCCCTTTCTTAGTTCTGAGTCGGCGCGTCATCGTGAGTATCTCAGTGTTTTGAACATTAGCTGCAGGAGCTATTTCCTTTAGAATTTCCTCTATCCTTTGCAGGCGGTCTTTCTTTGTCGTGATAGTTTTTGCCTGTTCGAGAAATTTTCTGGCATTTTCATCTGTTGGACTGAGAGCATATATCTGATATATTCTCGTAAAATCAGCAGCCTTTTGCGATTCGCGGAACTGCGGATTTTTAGCAGCCAACTCTGCGGCCAAATCATCACACCATGACTTTACGCTTTCCTCTAAGTCTTCTCGTCCGCCTTTACCGCCAAATTTCACGGTCGGCAGTGAGTTAATCTTTATCCGTTCTATCACGTTATTAACTGCGTCATGCTGAAGGCTGGTAATCAATACGCGTCCCTGAAGTGCGGTCGTCTTGTCGGAAATTTCGTTCAGCCGTTCGAGTATAGCTGTGATAACTGTAGTCTTGCCTGTGCCAGGAGGCCCCTGAATAATCGCAATATCCGGAGTGTTCAGGGCGGTCTCAATCGCACGCATTTGGGTCAGTGTAGGTCTGTTCTTAGTAAATATCTTCTCCATCACTGCTTGGGATAATGCTTTGTGATGACCTTTTGGTGGACTTGAGACTTGTGCATCTGAAGCAGTATTATCCTCCTTCAGGTCATGTGATACTATCATAGCAATATCAGGATTCGGAGTCTGGCCTGATTTGAGCATGTCCCGTGCTTTTTTACGGCGATCTATCTGTTTCATGTCTCCGGTTATAGATAATACAAGTTGGGCGGTGATATGTCCTTGCGTTTTGAGAATGATTTTGCGCTCTTTCTTTCTGACATCAAGTATCTCTATGCGGCTATTTCTTTCCTCGTACTTCTGCTCGCGGAACTGTTCCCACGTCATAGCTGGATTATTGAGGTACGGAGGAAGTTCGCTGACCTCAATGAGAGAATCGCCGCTCTCTCCTCCATGCAGAATATCCAGAGGATCGGGAGAAGCGTTATCATGACGATGGACATATATAACAACATTTCCGTTCTCCAGACCCGGCAGACGCTCATAATTCAGTGCCCCTACGGCTCTGGCGCGGTCCAGCAGGATTTTACCCTCCATAGCTGAATACCTTTCCCATATCTCTGCATATGCTGCGCTCTCGGTTAATGCTTCCGTAAGAAGGCGGGACACGGGCGAAATATTGCTCTCAGAAAAATTCAGTTCCGATTGTGCCAGCTTCAATGTGTTGATACTGTCGGGCTTCTTAGGGCTAAAGACGACTCTCTGCACTGCAAGATATTCAACATCGTCTTTCTCATCAATGGCTACATCAACAGCGTACTTTTTCCCAAAAAGTCTAAAACCTTTCTGGCTGTCGTTAGTTTTGACTTCATCACCTGATTCTTCATCAGCATCAGAACTGTTACCCTGAGAGTATGCAAAGCGCGTAATGTTATCGCCTATGTCAAAAATAAAATTGTCTCTGATGTCCTCGGTCTTTGCGGAAAAACCTTTCTTGCTGAGTGAGGCTAGTATTCCCTTCGAGAGTTTTATCTCCATTCCTTTGGCAAGACGGAAGCCCTTTCTGAAGAAAGCCGCATATAGACGAACAACACCCCTGACATCTTCGGCTTCTGTTAGATCGTGGAAGGTTAATACTTCAGCAAGACACACAAATCCGCGGTAAAGCAGATCCGTGATTAGCTTCTTATGTTGAGCGTTGACGATTTCAAGGTCATAAATATTGTTGCTGGTAAAAAAACGAATACTGCCCGAATCAACATCAAAGAGTCGCAATACCCCGGAGTTTTGCCTGTTCTCCTTCGCGATTTTTCCAATCGGAGCTTTCAACTGAAATTGTATATCTTTTATAACAGCATCTTCACTCAGACTGAATTGAGTCAATATTTTAGTGTCTGCCATTTTCTTTTACCCTGCATGTTACAAGTACATTAAGTCGTCTGGTCTCATCTTCGCACATTAAATAGAATGTGTTTTTCTGAGTTTTCACCATGTTGCTGGAAGTGAAAGTATTTCCGTCCTCTGAGAAAGTAACTTTCTGGTTTGCGTTCATAGAGTCAAGGCGGAGAATGAATGTGCCGTTTTCACTGTGAAGCGTCAATAAATTTCTGTCGAGTTCGTCCGCATCATAGCCATGAGCTAAACGAAGAGGCAGCTCTATCGTGTTATCCTTTAGCTCTCTGCAATATTCCCATAATGCTGGAGCATCTTTAGTCTGTCCTGCGTAATGCGACACAGCGGTGAATATGTCAGGCAGTGAGGCGTTGCAGAAGGGACAAGCTCCGTTGTCGGGATTGATATAGTCCATTCCGCAAGTATCACAATGAAGCGAAATATCATTAGCCCGTGCGAGTTCCAATGCCCATTCACTCATAGAAGGCCGCGAAAGGTAGTTATCTCTGCCTTCCTGACAAAACGTTTGCTGAAATAAGTCCCTCAGTTCCGAAGTCAGGACAAAATCAAGCCGTAAAAATTCGCCTTTATTGCTGTCGTCTTCAGTGTCCGCAACATAGGCAAGCGTTCCTCCCGATAAATTAGCATCAGCGTTATCATAGCTGTCATCTTCGTCAGCCATTGCGTAGTATTTCCTGCCCTTGAACGGGTGAAGACCGGCTAACTGCTTGAAGAGGCACACGGCGAATGTATAAACATCAGAGCCGAAAGAATTACCGCTTCCGTTGCGTTCTTCTTCAGGGACATTCTGAGCAAATTCCTGATCAAATAAAACGATTTCAGGAGCGGCAAGTCCAGGAGTGTAACAGATTGATTTAAGCGTATTCGATTCATAATCGAGGTTGTCTGCATCAATAAGCCATACATGACAAAATTCTTTGCTGTTGGATATAAAGACATTGTTCTGTGAATAATCGCAATAGACAAGCCCAACCGAATGAAGCTGTGCAAGAAGCGCGGAACTCTTCATGAATGCCTCCAGCCTCCTTCGTTCACCGCCTGAAGATATATAATCTGAGAAAAAGCCATTGCATTTCTCATCGTGTTTCTTCGTGAATGGAGTCGTAACACGTTCTTCGGGAGCAACAGGCTCATCAAAAGCGGACTTAAACGAGATCATGTCTGACATCATGGTCATAACGTAGCCCGAGTAATCTTTCAATGTAGCTTGGGGCATTGTAATATGCAGCCCATAGGGGATTGGGAGAAATCGCAGGGTCATGTATTTATCATTCTCTGTTGGAGGAACCAGTTCATCGTCAGCAAGCTCAAATTTTACAACGACGTTGGGAACATTAGTTCTGAACACAACACCCTGACCTCCTCGTGAAATTTCACCGTTAAGCCTGTGAGTATGCCCATAGCTGTCAGTACAAACTGAAATTCTTTCAATATCAGTTATCATCATTCTTCTTCCTCCTCCTCTCCCAAAGCAAATGCTATTGTCTTGTCATCGCTTCCGTCCCAGTCTTTTAGCCATGATGCAATAATCTCCTCTATTTCGTCGGATGAGAGTTTGGCATATTCCCTAAAGAATCCACAGGCGAAGTCGGCATATCTGAACACGGTATCCTGATCCAGTCCAACGCCGTCAGAGCTGAGGTATATGCCTCGAAAACGCTTGAAGTTTCGTGATAATACCTTCCAGTTCTCAAGGCATAACTCTTTATCCATTGCGTAGGTATAGTTACTGAAACCTTCTTCTTTCTCGTCAAGAGTTACTGCGTAGACATCATCGGCAAGAACGACTGCAACGCCATCACCGAGGTGAAATATAGTGAACCTGTCATTCTTCGCGATCACGAACAGAGCAGTACAGGCACATTCATTGACATCAAGGCCACGAAGTTTTTTAAGCCAGCGTATATTCAGCTTCTCAAGGAAATCTTTTGCATCATCAATTTCGCAGAGACTCTCGAACGTTAATTCAACTACAGATTCACACAAAGCCCTTGAACCGAAATGAGAGAGTTTGCAGCTTCCTACCCCGTCAGACAACACAATTACAAGCCCGGCCGGACTATTTACAGCGCAGAAATAATCCTGATTGACAGTATGATAAGAACCTTGAACGGATATTCCGCCGACCTTCAACTTCATTGAAAACCTCCGTTGCACGAATAAAAGTCTCTGAAGCATATTTCAAACAAAGCAGCAAGGACATTTACGCACTTGAAGCAATAGTGATTCGGAGCTGCAATTTGAGTAAGAACGCTAACATCTGAATCTGCACCGACAGCAACAGGAACAAGCGCGGATTTTTTAGCGCACAGGATGTCGTCGATATTCTCAGGGTCAAACAAACCGTCGCTCAACAACAGAAATCTTGAGTTTTCTTCCGAGTCCTCTATAAATTCCTCAAGCGATGAGACATTTACGCTGTCATAGAACTTTATTTCGTCTGGGCTGTTAGCTTCCACAAGGCTGTCAGACCACGTGAAGCACTTCATCTTACAATCAGCATATTTTGCTTTTGAAGCAGCACTCATAATTGAACGGACTGTGTTGCGCTGTAAATTAGCCTTTCCGTCTGACTTGAAGCCCGCTGATGTGTCAACGATCAGATTCACCAGCATTGTTAGTCATCGTCTTCGTCGTCATCATGGCGGGTTGGACGCTTCACTGTGGTTGATATGTCTCTTTTGACTGTAGGCTGTGCGTCAATAGTCTTGGCCTTATCGTGGCTCTTTGAGATGGACAGCGCAACATTCTTGAAAGCGTCAGCAATCGAACTTACGTCCTGAGCATAGAAGATCATTGCCCGGTCTCCTGTGAATCTTTCCATCATGTTGACATCTGCTCCTGTACCTATTGGGACACCTATGCGGATACACTTTGCGGTTCTTCCGTTATTGATGAAATCCTGAAGGGGACGCTGCCATTCATCATTCGGTGCGCCGTCAGAAACAACTACAACTGCAGGGCAATACCACTTGCCGGGGGTAGTTGACTTATCCTCGATGAGAGTTTTTGCCTTCTTCAGTGCATCACCGAGCGGGGTCATTCCATTGGCATTAAAGTGCGGAATACCGTTAGCCTGAAGATCAGGCGCATCTGTGTATGTCAGATGGAGATTCGCGTTATCTCCGCCGAAGGTGATAATTGCAACCTTAATCATCTTCTCGCGTGTTCTCTGAGCAGCAAAGGAGTTCACCATTTCGGTAACTGCGTCATGAAGAGCCTTGATAGGTTCACCGTCCATACTTCCACTCACATCGAGAAGCAGTATCACAGGATAATAGCGGACTTCGTTATTCCTGAATCCTTCCTGAAAACCAGCCATTTTCACTCACACTCCTAATTAGATATTTATTCATCATCGCCATCATCATCGTGCCTGACAGGACGTTTTACTGTAGTCGCAATACTCCTCTTTACTGTAGGGACAGAATGTTTGCTGCCGGTAGAAGTTTTACTTATAACTTCCGACACTTCTCTAAAGATTTTAGCGAGTGAGTTTACATTTTCTGCATGAAATATCATAGAGCTTTCTCCAGTGAAACGCAACATCATATCTTCGTCAGCTTTCGAGCCTATGGGGACTCCAACTCTGAAACACTTTGCAGTGCGTCCGGTTTGAACAAAGTTATTCAGAGCCTTTTCCCATCCTGATGCGGGGCGTCCGTCCGAGACAAGCACAACAGAAGGAATATACCATTTGCCCGATGTCTTAGCTTTATCCTCTATCATGTCCTTTGCAACCGTAAGTGCCTCGTAAAGCAATGTACCTCCTCCAGCCTTCAGTTCGGGAACTCCGCGCTTTTGAAGTTCTGCGGCATCCGTGTAAGGAGTATGGACAACTGCACCATCAGCACCGAAAGTAATTATTGCGATCTTGAACATATTTCCAAGTCCCATTTCCTGCGCGAAGGTCTCAACCATAACACCAACAGCCTCATGAAGTATCCTTATCGGTTCACCTCTCATGCTTCCGCTCACGTCGAGAAGAAGTATCACGGGATAATAGCGAACTTCGTTATTCCTGAATCCTTCCTGAAAACCGGCCATTTTCACTCACACTCCTATAAATATTCACCTGCAGACAAGGGAACTTGGGACTTTCTCTGTTATATTGCCTTCAGAATCTGTCTCAGTCTCGTAGCTTTCAACTGTTATCTCGCAGTCGTGATCTTTGTTTTCATCGAACATGTAGCGTGAGAGCGGATCAATCAGATAACTCTCAACAATGTTACCGATCCCTCTTCCGCCGTTTGCGAGATTCTCAAGAGAACGTTCAAGTAACCTATCTCTCACCGTCTCACTTATGTTCAGCGTGATATTCATATTCTGCCTTATCGCCGAACAAATATTAGCGAGTTGTGTATCAAGAATCTCTCTCGCTGTTTCAGGACGTATGAAATCAAAGACCACTATATTTTCTCCGAGCCTGTTAAGAATCTCAGGCCTGCCTATCCTGTGGAAGAAGTTCACGATTCCCTGCCTGACCTTTTTCTGCACCGCCTCATAGTTATCGCTCTGATCGACAAATTCACGGCGTTCACCGTTTTCATCTATTTCTGAAATTCCGAGATTACTGGTGAAAATAATTATAGCCTCAGAAAAATACACAGTGTTTCCCTGACCGTCAGTCATGCGTCCATCTTCAAGTATCTGCAGGAACTTATCGAGAATAGTTACGTGAGCTTTCTCTATCTCATCAAACAGCAGTATTGAAAACGGATTCTTCTTGACGGCATTAGTGAGCTGCCCTCCAACCTCATAGCCGACATATCCGGGAGGTGCTCCTAAAAGCCTTTGGTCGCTGTGAGGCTGTCCGTATTCGCTCATATCAAAGCGTATGCAGCTGTTCTCATCGCCGAATATCTTCTCCGCAAGAGTTTTTGCTGTTTCCGTTTTTCCCGTTCCTGTCGGGCCTGCAAAAAACAGAACACCTTTAGGCTTTCCGTGTGATGATGCTCTGATTCCTGCCATGCCGGTAACTGCACGTTTTACTATGTCCAGAGTTTTTATGACCGCCTGATCCTGCCCTTTACACGCCTGCGGAAATCTGGAAGGGCACTCTTCAATTTTGACTTGTCGAAGTCGCGCCATGGGTTATCCTTTATGCCGAACTTGTAGAGGTCAACAACATCACATAGATCTCGAATCGATGTCTCCTCAGAACGGCACATTGCTCGAAGACTCCCCAGTTCGCGGAAACTGAAGCCCTCAGTAAGTGCGGTAAATCGGTCAAGAAGTTTATCCAACTCATTTTGCGAGAAGAGTTCTCGTTCTGCCTCCCATATCTCTGCTGTGAAGAAACCCTCTATATTATTCTCTATGTATACTCTACGCTCATCCCTGGAGGGTGGAAGAATGTTAATTATCTTCAGGCAGGGATTATCATGAAAGAACCAGCTCGGTAAATCGTTAGTCTTGTTGGTGATGATGATTAAGATATTTCTGAGGACGTCACCGCTGTCAGAACGCGCCTGTGAAGCATTCAGTGCCGCCTGATGAAGAAGGTTGTAACAGTCAACAGCTCTCTGCTCCAAATGCTGAGGGTCAGCAATATATCTTGAGGCAAAGTTCATGATCACAACCGAGGGCATTCTGTTTTGCGACAAACTGCGCTGTATTGACTGTACAGCGTCATTTTTCGTGAACGGACTGTCTATTGCATCAGAGTTTCCATCAGAGCGAAGACCGACGAGTTCGGCGAAGACCTGAAGATATTTCTCATACGGTTCACAATGATTGTAGAAGCCCCTTACAGAATCATAAAATACTATGCTTTTGTACCCCTGTTCCTTAAAGTAGAAATGAAGATATTGCTGTAAGTCGACAATGGAATCTCCTGAATAGCTGTGATACAAATCGAAGATGTCCCCTTCGAGAATAATGAGGGGCTTAATTTTGCTGAAGATGTCAAGCTCACGCGTCCAGTTGCTTTTACTATCGTTCATTACCATATTGTCAGCCCTTTCTGTTTTAGTCGTGTTTCAAGTTCCTGATGATACCCCGGCCTGTGAATACCGACAGAAGCTACACCCGTTGGTGTGGTGAAATTCTGAATTACATTATGCCACTCATTGAGGTAATCACTATACAAATCTTGATATTCCTTTTTGAGAAAGATAATGTTCTGATTGCTTGATCCTCTTAGGGCTTCGCCGTTATTACTTGCCTCGATATAAGGCCCGTCAATCAACACAGCTATATACTTCATAAGCTCAGGGTATTTACGCAGGAGTTCATCGTATTCATAACCGGTATACACGAGGACATCACGGGATATTCGGTTAAGTTCTGGCAGCAGTTCCATCAATGCGTCAGGCTGATAGAATGGGTCGCCTCCAGAAAGAGTGAAGCCGTCTACTCTATATTTCACCGTGATATTGCTGACTATCTTCAAGAGACTCTGAAGTGTTATGCTTGTGCTGTCAGGCTGAGTCCAAAGTTCAGGGTTACTGCACCCTTCGCAATGGTGCTCACAGCCGGCAAACCATATGCCTAGACGCTCACCTGGCCCAAGAGTCTTGACCGGATAAAGAATACGGGCAATAAACATCAGCGAAGTTCTACCCTGAAGAACGCCGCATTATTCCCGCTGGAGTCCTTCTTACTATCCCCGAGACTTAAGATGTCGCCGTCGGACAGCTCCCTCACTTCTCCGTTACGAACTTTCCTGCCGTTCACGTATGTATGATTCTGTGAGCCGAGATCCTGAACAGTCATAACTCCGTCAGAGAAGTTAATTTCCGCGTGTTTTCTACTTACCCAGACCATAGACTGAAGATGTTCATTCATTACATTTTGACGGCCAACTATGATTTTCCCAGGCTTAACCTCATAACTGTATGTGCCGTCATCTGACAGAAGGCGGGCATATGCAGCTTTATGTTTTACTTGCGGTTCTGGAGCTTTTACATTCTCGGGGTTATGGTTACTGGGTTGTGGCTCAGGAGCTTCCTGTGAACGCTTGAGAATTTCGGCCTCTGCTTCTTGACGGGACATTATGTTGGTGGGAGCATGGCATTTCTCACACAAGCGGCTTGTTACAGGGTTAATGTAATTGCAGTCAAGGTTCGAGCATAATCTGACCGCCTTACCTTGCGATGACGGCTGCTCTGGTTCCGGCGGTTTTGAAGGTGATTGTTCTTCAGTATCCTTAGCAGATTGTAACTTCTTCAGTTCTTCTTCTACTTTATCCGCTGGAATAGCTGGGACAGAACCTAGGTCAGCACCGCACGGACAAGCCACAGATTTTGCGGAGTTCACCGTAAAACATACAGGACAAATCTTTTTCTTTTCAGGAGATTTTGGTGTATCTTTCGGAACATTTCCGTCTTGAACTTTCATTACGCTGCTTAGGTCTTCTCCGCATGATTTGCAGTTATTGCGGTTACCCTTGTTCTTTAAGCCGCATTTCGGGCAATATTTCACCAAGTCCATAAACCTTTATTCTCCTTTACGAAATACTCAAGCTCTCAGAAGCACTCGTGAAATTATTGTTACGCTCTGAGGCAAGAACCTTCACATCACGCTGCATTTTATATTCTTCAATCAAGAACGATGGAGCATAAGCACCATTTGGCGGCTGTCGTGTAATTGAACAAGTTATGCCTTTTACTGCTATATCCTCCTCGAATTTATGAGCCTTTGCACAAAAAGACCGCTGGTGATTCTCAAGGACAATGGGCATTTCATCATAAAGCGGGTATTCTTCACAGGAACTTGAACTTCTGAGCGCGCCTATCTCTATTGAAATTTGTCCGTTATCCTGATAGATAACACTAGCTGCGACACCGTCATCATCAATCTGATAAAGTTCTTCGGTAAAAGACAGGCCTGACGGAACGGTCATTTTACGCGATCCAATGACTTTATAACCCATGCTTGCCATTTCCTCGTTCATCGTGTTGTGTATGTATTGACGCTTACTGTCAGTATATGCGCGCTCTTCGAGAGAACTTATCAATTCGGTTAAAGTTGCCTCCGCGTTCTCATCAAACAGCACTTCCTTACATTCAACACCAACCATCTCAGCTGAAGCTCTATACTTATCAACAAGCGACAGATATGTTTCAAAGCGTTCATGATATTTTCTGCACTTGTTGACGAATGGAACCAGTACTAATGAATCAAACCGGTCAACATCGTCAATACTGTTCAGCGATGTAATTTCAAGCTCCAGACTTTCAGCCTCACTATGCAATTCATCTGAGAGGTTTAAGCCGTAGACTTCAGATAAAAAGTTCTGAAGCTGTTTAACTCTCTCGTCGAGCTGAAGTTGTTGCTGCCGCTGTGCTCTTAGGCGTTTTGTTTCATCAGCCCTTTGCTGCATAATTAGTTCTTCCTGTCTTTGCCGGGCTTCACGGAGCTGACGTGTCTCTTCGGCTTTTTGGTTCTGCTCACGGATCTTGCGTGCAAGTTCTTCGGCCTCTTGCTTTCTGCGAGCTTCTTCTTTTCTGCGAATCTCTTCAGCTTCACGTATCCTTCTAGCTTCTTCTCTGGCTTTACGTTCTCTTTCCTGAGCTTCACGCTGTTCTTGTTTTCTGCGGCGCTCTTCTTCCTGACGTTTTTTGCGTTCTCTCTCTCGTCTGCGCCTTTTTTCCTGCAAGAGACGGCGTTTTTGTTCCTGGCGCTGGTGATTCCTCTGCCTCAGAGAAACTTCAAGATAAACATCAACATCGAAATATCCATCAAAAGGCGAACTAATTCAAAACACCTCCATAACATGAAATTTTTTATAATTATTACACGCAGAAAGGATAGAAACAACAGTAATTAACGTGTGCGTTTGAAAATAAACAGTATACTGAAAGTAGAAATTGATATAAAATAATAAAAACTTTACGCAAAAACTAACTACGTAATAACTTTTGCAAAAATGACGACAGTATTTAATCTGACAGATAATGAGATTTCACGTTTAACGGCAAAATTTAGAGAGTTTCAGGATACCCGCAATGCGCTTCTAATATTTATCATAAATTACATTGCAGATTATCAACAGTCTCATGGCACATCTTCAAATCATCGCAGATATTTGCGGCAGAAATATACTTGGCAGACACCAAGAATAAATTATTTATTCAACAGCGGGGACGGCTTTTATTGGAGTGTGAGAAACATTGCTATAGTTTTAGGGCGCAACCGTTCATCAATCACGAGAACAATGAAAAAAATGAAGACATCTGAAGACTGGAATAATAGACTGTCAGACCTTAGAAGAATAGTAACCTCTGACAATGGCTTGAATATTGTAGTATTCCATCAGGATATTTTTGAGTTGCTGCTAGATTACTACGAGGAAGAATACTTAATGCGTCTCGCAAAGCCAAGACATGGCAGTGCAGAAAATGCCCCTGATATAGAGGAATTACGCCGTTTTTGGCATCAACTTAGAGCACAGGAGAATATTCAAAAGAGCTTATTTGCGCCTGGAAGTTTTAGAGCCTGTTTGCCAGGTTCGCCAGTCAGCTGGCACTATCGTTTCAGGAATATCGTGCGAAAAATTTTTGACTTCATAAAAATTAAATGCACAGGTTAATTACGGTAGATGTTATAAATTTTTTCTGCAAGAATAAGCACCTAGAAAACATATTCCATAAAGGTTAATTTGAGTCATGAAAAATTATGAGTTCTACGAATTATGCAAAGAAGCAACTGCAGAGGAAGTTAAGGCCGCCATAAATTCCGGGGCTGACCCGAACGCAAGAGTTAAGTATGGCAGGACTGCTTTAACTGCTGCCTGCAACTGCAACACTTCTGCTGTTGTAAAAGTACTGCTTGAGGCCGGAGCCGATCCAAACGCAACAGAATTTGAAGGCTGGACAGCGTTAATGTCGGTAGTTGATAAAGACGAGGTTGAACTCAAAACCGTTAAACTGCTAATAGATGCCGGAGCTGACGTAAATGCAAAAAATGATTTCGGTACTACGCCTTTACTGCGTGCTGTATGCTGGAACAACCGACCCGATATTGTCAAAGTTTTACTTGAGGCTGGAGCTGATATGTATGCTTTTGGGGCCATAGGCTTTGATGATTTTGAATACGGCTCTACAACGCCTGTACAAGCATCCATTGCTAAATGGGATAACACGATCATCAAAATTTTTCTCGATGCTGGAGTAGACGTAAACAGAAGATATGGAGGCGGCCAAACTCTTCTCATTGAGGCAGCAGGCATGTATAAAAGTGCTGACACCGTCAGGTTTCTGCTTGATGCCGGCGCTGATGTCAATATGAGGCGTTACGATGATTTCACAGCATTGCTAGCGGCTGCAGAATGTTATACATCACCTGATGCTGAAGACACTATAAAAATGTTATTAGATGCTGGAGCTGACCCCAATGTCAGATATAACGGCCTGTATGCTCTTGATTATGCCCGTAGAAATGAAGCACTTAAAGGTACTGAGGCATTGAGACGTCTTGAAGCTGTCACAGAAATTCTCCCAGACATCCAGAAAAAGGTGTCTCAGTTGAAGAGTTTGAGCGTATTCTGGAGTACGGTTCACTTGGCAGAGTAAAAGAAGCTATAGAAGCTGGCGCTGATCTTCATGCTGCGGATAAACCATATGGCGAAACTCCTATGATCTTCACATTACGAAGACGGCCGGAGCCTGAACTGATAAAACTCTTATTGGATTCAGGTATTGATGTTAATGAAACAGGAGAGAAAGGCAGCCTATACGAAGGTGTAACATTTTTAATGGTTGCGCTTACTATGCCTCAAAATACGTACTTTAAGGAAAGCCCCTATGAGGTTATAAAGTTGCTAATTGATTATGGAGCTGACGTAAACACAAAAAATCCCAACGGAGCGACTACCTTAATGATAGCTGCATATAATCGTGATCTGGAAGTTTTGAAACTGTTGATAGCTTCCGGAGCGGAAATTAACGCTAAGAATAATGAGGGATATACTGCTTTAATGGCCGCAGCTTATAGAGGCGATTATGAGAGCGTGAAGTTCTTTTTGAGCTTGGGAGCTGATGTTTCAGCGAAAGATATTACAGGAAGGACTGCACTAATTGAAGTAATGAATAACCTCAATTATATTTCAATACTTGATGGCATAAAAACTATTAGACTTTTAATCTCATCAGGAGCTGAGGTGAACTTAAAAGCACTTGATGAGGGCATATGGACCAGCGGGAATGGAGAATGCTATAGAACCCCTCTAATGATGGCAGTAAATTACAACAAAACTTTCTACGATGCTATGGAAGAAGTGTGCCCATTGCCGGAGATAGTTGAATTTCTGTTAAATGCCGACGCAAAAATCAATGAAGTAGACAGCGAAGGTAATACAGCATTAATGCTTGCGGTACAAGTGAATAATCCAGATTGCAAAGTGATTGAAACGCTCTTGGACGCTGGTGCTGATGTTAATGTTGAATGTAATGGGTTAAGGGCTGTAGATTATGCAAGAAGAAACCCTAAGCTAGTCGGCACCGAGATATTCAAGAGACTTGAGAGCATGACCAAACCCTTGAGCTATAAGCGTCATGCAAATGCCTCTGAAATGCTAGAGTTTATCTATAAAAATCTAGCAGACGAGCTAAAAGCCGTCATAGCTGATGGTGCAAATGTCAACGAAAGGGAAAAAGAAGGTGGCTGGACAATATTGATGAGCGCTGTACACTCAGAAGAAGTTGATCTTGAGATTATAAAAATTCTTCTTGAGTCTGGTGCTGAAATAAATGCAATAGATGAATTTCATGAAACAGCCCTGAAAAAAGCGGTCTATAACCAATATAATGAAAAAAGTCTTGACGTCATCAAGCTCTTAATTGATGCAGGAGCGGACATAAATGCAGCAAATGATGAAGGCTGGACACCTCTGATGGAAGCAGCATATCACAACAATCCTGACATTGTGAAACTGCTTGTTGATTGCGGTGCAGACGTAAATATTGAGCGCAAGGGGTTACGAGCCATTGATTATGCTTACGGTAACAAGTTAATGGCAAACACACAGGCGCTCAAAAAACTTGAAGCAATGACTGCTCGTAGAGATAATCACCGTAAAATTACGGACGACGAGTTTGTGGAAATCTGTGAAATAGGTTCGTTGCAACAGATAGAAAAAGCACTAAAAGCCGGAGCTAATGCTGATGCTAGAGACAGTATGGGAGCTACAATGCTTATGAACGCAGTCAGCGATCATGATAGCCCTAACCCTGAACTTATAAAACTGCTTTTAAATTATGGTGCTGATGTAAACGCAAGAGATTATAACAGATCAGTGCTAATGCAAGCGGTTCATCATGCTTCGATTCAAGAAAAACGGCATATTTCCTAAAATTACAGAATCGGGGTGTTCTTGTTTTAATATGACGATTCCCACACACAAGAATATTCACGCAAGGATACCCATTAAAAAAGTTATGGCCGGCAGGTTTGCACTGTCGGCCGGTCTGTAGTAAAATTCTTGTTAGCTAAAAAATTCGATGGGAGTAGTATAACATGTTAGTAAAACTTTTCAAAGTATTTTCAGATCAGAGACACACAGTTCCAAACTTGGTTCATAGCTCATTTAGAGCAAACAACAGGGTTCGTCTTATTAAGCCCTAATAAAAATATTGCTCCTATATCCTCACCCTAGGAAAGTTGACGGATAAAAAGGAGCTTAAGTTGCGGGCACTCTAAGGAGCGGAGTGACTTTTCATATTCTAACACATTTTAGAAATATGAAAAGCCCACGCTAAGAGAAAGTCTCCCAAAAGAAAGTCTCTCACCCCCTTTAAGAAAAGAGTTCCCGCAATACTAACCTTGAAAATTGAGTCCCTCAGAGGGATTTATAAGTAACCTAGAAGTAAGTAACCTTAAATAAGGAGGCAACAAACCTATGCAACAACACAAAGAAACGCAACTACCCCAAGCAATGCGGAAACACCAAAAGGGAGTGATGGGAAATGGCAATAACCTTTCGTATTCTTGATGAAGCCGTCGCGGCAGACCGAAATTTGCCTGGACCGGCGTTGAGGCTTTACATACTCATGCTCAATCTTGTCAACGTCAAAACGCGTGAGGGAGCGCTCTACATTAGCCAAATCGCAAAAGAGTACAATCGGTCAGAGCGTACAGTTCAGAGGTGGCTCGCTTTCCTAGCCAACGAGAATCTCATTGAGCGGCATTTCAGAAAAAGCAGGAGTAACCCCCGCTGGAATGAAAAGAGCACGTTCGTAGTTCGCGGCAATGACGCGAAAAGATATGCGGATACTAGGTTTGCGGAGTTGAGCCGTCAAAAAGTGTCACCAGGTGGTGACACTCAGCGTCACCCAGGAATTTTGAGTAGGGATTCTAAGGATATAGAAGATACTCTAAGGAGGGAAAATAAAGACCTACCTGAAGAGTATGCTATTGAAGAAGCCCAACCGTATGGTGAAGAACCCACAACAAAGACTCTGTCGAAGAACGAAGCCGATCAGCAAGAACTGATTCAAGCCGTCCCAGAGATCATGCGCACGACTGCTGAGTATCTTCTGCTCAAGACCGGCAGGACTTCTCTGAAACCGAAAGAAGTCAAGGCTCTCATTGAGCTCTCCCAGAACCACACCCCTGCCCGTGTTCAGAAAGAGATAGACATATGTGTTGAGCGTTTCCGGCAGAATGGCAGAAAGCTGAACGGCCTGTATGCCGGATACATAGCCACCTGTCTGCGCGATCAGAAAAGCTGCACCACTGCTAGTAAGAGCACACCTGCTCGAAAGAACGACAAGGACAGGAACAAGGAAGCCCCAAATTCAGCACCTACCGACGCTCTAGTGCAGTTCTCTATTACAGAGCGAGTTTTATCTCACGGGGAAGCTGAGAGTATCATTTCGGGTTATAAGCCTACAATGAAAGACTCAGACAGCTTCCCAACTGCGCTGAGAGAATTATACAGGAAAATAACTCCTGAAATGACTCTTGAAGAATATCTGCGGTTGCGACATCCGGAAGCCACGGAAGCTGAGCTGGACACCAGCAGGGTCTCAGACTGGCGCGGGCTTCAGAAGGCGTTTGAAATGGATCAGACTTGCGCAAGCTGTGATAACCCTGACAACTGTCCATTCAACCGAAAGAATGGTCGGCCAGTGACAATGGTGAAGTATCATAGGCTTGAAGTGGGCTATACTCTGCAGACCCGTTGCAAGCATGACAGAGGAAGGCCTGATCCGGAGTTCGAAGACAGAGTAAAGCGTAGCGGGCTATCAGCGTCCCAGGTGAAGCAGACATTCGAAGGCTATGACCACAATGGAATGCCGGCTGAGGTTGTGTCGGCAAAGGCGAAGGCGATAATGGCGGCAAAGAACCACACTTCACTGATATTATCCGGAAAACCAGGCACAGGGAAGACGCATCTAGCTGTTGCGATAGCTCTTGAAGCAATGCGTGGGGGGAAACAGGCGTTGTTCCGCACAGTGCCAGAGCTGATCGCTGAACTGAGGCAGGCTGACTGGGATCATGCGGACTTCTTCGGTTTGCGGCAGAAGTTTAGGGACGTACCATGCCTGGTTCTTGATGACTGGGGTAAAGAGAAGGCGACTGAGAAAGGGATGGAGTATCTGTACCAGATCATTGACTATCGATACCGGAAGGGGCTTCAAACTGTGATAACGACGAACGGGCTGAAAGGGGACGTAGAGCCGCTCGTATCGAGGATACTGGAGAATGGCGAATGGGTATCGCTTCAGAATGCTGAGAATCATAGACTGAAGAAGGCTGAGAAAGTACCAGAGCCTGAAGCGAGCTTGCAAAAATCTGAAGTAAATGCATCAGAGCTTGAATCAGCCACGCCGGAGAATGAAGCGACAGTACCGGCGGAAGAACTAGCCCCCGAACCTGAAGCGGCCGAGCCTGAAGTGCCCATTCCTGAAGCGGCTGAACCTGAGCAAAACATGTTACCTGAATACGACAGCCCCGCCGTGGAAGACGACGGATTCAGAAGCATTGGGGCGGTGCTGGGGGGAGAGAAGCCGAGAAGCGGCATATATAAGTATTTCCCCAACTATGACAGACTGGATGACTATGACAAGAAGCAGGTAGCCCTTTGGTGCATGCAGAATTATGAGCGTCTTGAAGCGGAAGAAGCGGGCGAAGCTACGAAAGTTCAACAGACGAAGCCTGAACATGATCCTGCATACGACGACGAGGATTTATGGAAGGAGGACGAGGACGAGTATAGGCTTCCTGGAGACGACTTGTATAGGCCGGCTGTGGATCAGTGAAAGACTGATAGTTAGGCTTTGGCTGTAGTTAGAGACCCAATAATGTGGGCTTATCTTTTTGTGTTGTCAGAAGGCCTGTACTAGAATATAAGTTAATTATTATATTGATAAATTATAGACTATAGTTATATTGTAAAAGATATATTACTATGTAAACTTCTGGACATTGGTGTCTAAAAGTGGTGTTTTGTTTTGCCCTATAAAAATGTATAATACCCAAAAAGGAAGGAACAAAGGATGAAAACGATAGCAGTATCAAACCAAAAAGGCGGAGTGGGAAAGACGACGACGGCGATAAATCTCGGAGCGGCATTGGCCAAGCTAGGCAAAAAGGTCTGCCTGATTGATGCTGACCCGCAAGGAGACTTAACGCTAGGTTTAGGGTTCGGGAAATCCCATCGAATAACGCTCAAGAACAAATTGGAAGATGTGATTCTTGGAATTGAGAGCGATCCTCATGATGCAATCTTGCACCATGCGGAACGTCTTGACCTGATCCCATCGAACAAGTTACTATCCGGTCTTGATATGTCCCTTATCACAGTAGAGGATCGAGAACTTGTTCTGAGGAAGTACATATCACAGCTTACCGGAGAATATGACTATATTCTCATTGACTGTATGCCCTCACTTGGAATGCTGACGCTGAACGCACTTGTGGCCGCCAATAGTGTGCTGATACCAGTGCAGCCACAATACTATGCGGCCGATGGGCTGACTGAACTGATGCGGGTAATCCAGTCAATGAAAAAACGATATAACCCTTCATTGGAAATTGAAGGAATATTGTTTACATTGGACAATGCGCGTTACTCAAATGCTCGTCGTATCAAGGAAAAGATAACACTGCTGTACGGTTCACATGTGAAGATATTCGATGTGTCAATACCGCGGTTAGAGCAGCTTTCGGAAATATCCTCAGAGGGAGTGAGCATATTTTCATATGATCCACGAGGGAACGGGGCTATGAGCTACAAAAAGTTAGCGGAAGAAGTGGATGCAGGGACGGAGGATACAAATGCTTAAGAAAGAAATTAACTTAATGTCGTATGAGGATATACTGGGAGAAACAGGTCAGATAAAAGAAATCCCGCTGACGGAGCTTCATGAGTTCACAAAGCACCCGTATCAAGTCCGAGAAGACAAGGAATTTGAAGAGCTTGTGCAGAGCATAAAGGAACATGGGATACTAACACCAGGGGTAGCGAGAGAAAGAGCAGAAGGCGGCTATGAGCTGATAAGCGGACACAGACGGAAGAGAGCCTGCGAGAAACTTGGGTTGAAGGCGATGTCAGTGATAGTCAAGGAGTTATCAGATGATGAAGCAGCAATTCTGGTAGTGGATTCGAACGTTCAGAGGCGTAAGGTTTTTACGAGTGAAAAAGCGAAAGCATACGCACTGAAGTATGAAGCGATGCGGCATCAGGGAAAAATTGGCGGCTCAAGTCTTGAAGCGATGGGCGAGTTATTGGGAGAGAATGCCAAAAAGATACAGCGGTACATATGGCTATCTCGTTTGAAGGACGAACTGCTGGAGAAGGTAGATGCCAGACAGATACCGTTTGTGGCCGGAGTAGAGCTTTCATTCCTGAGTCCAGGACAGCAGGAAATAGTGATAGGAGCGATCGACAAAACCGGATGTGGAAGAATTGATAGGCAGAAAGCACTTAAACTGAAAGATGCGGCGAACAAGAATGTATTGGACGAGAAGACAGCAGAAGAGATATTGCTGGTTAAGACAACGGTTGTGAGAGACATATCACTGGATACCAAGAAGCTGGAAGGGTATTTCGGAGAAGGCTTCAATCAAGGAAAGGCTGTAGAACTGATATTCGAGCTTCTGGACAAGTGGAAAGAGGAAGCGGGGAATAGAAGTTGAAGGCTAATATGTCCTTGTGTGGCCTGATTTTATATTCTGGTTGGCCTGTTTAGAGGGCTATATGCTGATGGCGAGCCGATGGCGATGGTAAAATCACCACCACCGTGACGGTGACAATAGAAGAACTTGTCAGACGCGGATTCCTAGCGAGCCTGACTTCAACATTCACAGAGACACAGATGAACGTTGAAGGTATCAAGAAGGTTCAGGGAGATTTTGAGAAGCAGGAACTGGAATCCCGAGTGAACAGCTCAGAAGTGAACGCCAAGGTTGTTGCCGAGACAATCCTGCGCGCTGAAGACAGGACAGCGTGGTTGATCTTCTGTGTGAGCGTCTCACATGCAGAAGCGATGCGGGAAGAGTTTCGTGAGCAGGGAGTGGTTGCTGAAGCAATAACGAGCAGGACCAGCTCATCAGAACGAGAACGCATCTTCAATGACTTCAAGGCCGGAAAGATCAGAGCGCTGACGAACGTGGGAGTGGCGACAACCGGCTTCGATTATCCAGATATTGATGTCATCGTAATGGCCAGACCGACGCTTTCCCCAGGACTTTATGTTCAGATGAGCGGGCGCGGAATGTGGGTGAAAAGTCCAGGCCATCACAAGGATTGCCTTGTTCTCGACTTCGCCGGAAATATTGCTCGTCACGGAGCGGTGACGAAGATCATTCCACCTCGCCGGACAGTGAAAGCCAGCCGAAGAACACAGGAACTGAGCGAAATGTTCAAGCTCTGCCCTAAGTGCCACGGCACCGTCATGAAGCGATCGCGAGAGTGCGTTCATTGTGGACATATCTTCACAGAACTTTCAGAGCTGAGCACGTCAGCAGATATTATGGGTATTGAAAGTTCAGGGACTGTGGGTACAGGATTTCAGCGAATGAAGGTAGCTTCATGGTATTGGAAGGTAGCGTTCCGGAAGAAGGATAACATGCCGATAGTGAGAGCGGACTTCTACGGAGAAGACAAGTTGCAGGGGCCGAAGCAGTTGTTCCTCTACATAATGCAGGAAGACAGTGCAAGGGAACGAGCCTATAGGCAGATAAAGCGCCTATTGCAAGGAACATTTTTGCCCGAGCTTGAGAAGATGCTTGACATCAAGATACTCCAAGACTTATGCAGAGCGGCAAGGGAGAATTATGCACCGCCGTCATGGATAGAGTATAAGGAAGAAATACGAGACGGCGGAAGGATATATTTCACGATAAGCAAGTGGGGATTTGAGTAGTTTCTTATGCCGAATAGCACTGACGCAACAAGAACTGCATCAGCATAATTGTGGGTATTACGAGAGCAGTCTATTAAAACCGCCAGTTCTGAATAGTGGCTATTCCTCGAAAAATATGGAATCGAAGCCTGTAGTCTCTAGTATTTCCATGACCTGCGGACGCACATTCTCTAGGAAAATATCGCCCTTCTTTTTCATAATGAGCAGAACACGAAGCCCCGCAGATGATATATACTGAAGGTCAGCACAGTCGACATATACCATTTTGATATTCTTGGCTACCTTCTCATAAAATGACAGAATCTTGGGAGCTGTCAGTGAATCGATTCTGCCCGCCAGAGAAATGAAGAGTTTTTCTCCTTCTATCTGCGCTTTAATATCGAAGTTCTTTTCGGCGATACCTGATGTATCTATTTCCTCTCTGACTGCTGGTGCACCCATGGAAGTGATTTTCCAGTATGCATTCCGCTTCATGGCTTCTTTTACGGCAACGACCTGCTCAGGCTTAAGTTTCTCGAATACTTTAAGTTCAGGCATGTGATCAGCAACGATCATTCTCTCTGCTTTAAGGCCGTGTTTTGCCAAAAATTCCATAGCTTTTTTGATGTCCTCTGTAATATCGTCTTTTGGGCGATTTTTAATAACGTCTTTCGGATCAATGACCAGCGAGTTGCCTTGAACAGCTGTGTCCGATTTATCCTCTACCCGTTTCTTCATGGAGTCCAGAGCCGCAAACGCTCTGTCGCCAAGAATGGCTTTTACGACGAGGAGATAAGCCATGAGCCACTCCGGATCAATGGTGAGCCAACATCCTCCATGTTCGTCCAAAATTCTCTTCACATTGTCGCATAACGCCCCGACTTCTGAGTCGTTGAAATAGACCATGAGACCTTCTGTAGTGATGACAACTTTTCCCTTTACATCAGACAGCGCGGCCTTCAGCGAGTCATAGTTAGTTGCATCGACACCAGCAAACTTCACCATCTTTTTCTGTTTGTCATTCAGAAGCGTATTTATGGCAGGTTCAACTTCTGTAATGGTAGCCGGAAGATCAAGGCCTATGAACCTGTGTCCTGCTTTTATGTATCTTAGAGCCTTTGGCAGGTAACCGCATGGAAGATCGATTTCTGTGAACTCCCCTTCCGACAAGGCTATTTTCTCAATAGTGTGATACCTCATATCCATCAGCAGACTCTCAATCAAGAGCTTAACCGCGTCTGAAGTTGTTGTGGCGCTATTCTGAGTATCTTCAGTGAGACCGAGTTTTTCAACCAGACGGATTGAGTCTTCATCACCCGATGCTGCCAGTTGATAGAGTGTCATTTTTGCAGTATTAAAAATAGGATTTGCCTGCTCCAGAAATTCAGCATCTACCTTAAGATCATCTAAGCTGAATAAATTGTTCATTATGATTCTTCTTTCTAGAGTTCATTCTCTGCCAAAAACTTCTTCAATTCCTCGATCACTTTCGCTCCGTCGTAATCCTTGAATATTTTGACGAAACAGCCGCTAATCATCGGATTCAGAGCAAGCCCCATCTCCGCAGACCTGCAGTCCGTCATTAACCCATAACATCTTTTCTTGTTGGCGTAAGCAATGCCAAGTTCTACACATGCCCCCTCATCCGGAACGCGTCCGTCCAGTACCATGAAGAGAACATCTGCCTTGAGAATTTCGCTGACATCTTTATTGAAGATCATTCCGGTCTTCTCTGTCTCGTTTTTATTTTCCAGCTCTGATGCTAAGAAGCCGTCACGCTGAGGGAGAAAGACCGAGTAACCGTGATCCTCAAGGATTTTTGCGAGAAAGAGGTTGTAATCCCTCTCACTCTGTGAGAAGAGAGGCGCAGCGAAGTAGATAGAACCTTTTGATGTGGTAGTAGTATCTGCGGCTTCTAAAGTTACGGCTGTTCCCAGTAAGATTGTCATGATTACTAAACAGGTCAGAATTTTCATTTTATTTACCTTTCTGAAATTTAAAACTCTTTGTTTCTAATCATATCACGCATGTCAAGCAAGATACTTTAAACAGCCCCAAAGTTCTGCTGTATAATGCTCTTAAAGGCAGGTGATGATTCTTGGCAGTGAACGACGAACACAAAGATCGGGTCTTCAAGTTCCTGTTCGGTAATCCAGAGAATAAGCATTGGACTCTTTCGCTGTATAACGCAGTGAACGGGTCGAGCTATGGTGATCCTGAAGCAATACAGTTCAATACGATAGAGGATGCGGTCTATCTCGGAATGAAAAACGACGCATCTTTTATAATTCTGAACGAGCTGAACTTGTGGGAGCATCAGAGCACGTTCAATCCGAATATGCCGATGCGGTTCTTTCTATATGCAGCAAAGCTGTATGAGAAGTATATAGCTAGCAGTGAGTACTACGCCTATAGCAGTGTGCTTCAAAGTATTCCCCGTCCGAAGTGTATATGCTTCTATAACGGGACAAAGGAGCAACCGGAGAGGGTAGTCCTGAAGCTGAGCGATGCGTTCGGAGGCGATGGAGATATTGAAGTAAAAGTGACCATGCTGAATATCAACTACGGGAAGAATCGGAAGCTGATGGAAGCGTGTGAGCCTCTGAGGGAATATGCATGGTTGGTTGATAGCATCAGGCAGAAGCAGAAGATGTTGAAAGACTTAGAATTGGCAGTAGATAAGGCTATTGAAGAGATGCCAGAGGAATTTGTGATAAGAGGATTCCTGTTGTCAAATAAGGCGGAGGTGAAGGGAATGTTTTTAACGGAGTATGACCAGGATAAGGTTCTGGCACAGGAGAGAAGGGAAGTTGAACGCATGACTTATGAGCAGGTTGCTGTGGATATGCTGAAAGAGAGGTTGCCGATAGCGTTGATAGCGAAGATAAGCAGACTTTCGGAAGAAGTGATACAGGGTTTGGCTCAAACACTCAACAAATGAGATTAGAGAGTATAACTATTTGTCTGCATGTAGAGAGAGCGAAAACATAAAGCATTGTGATATTTAGTAGAAAGGTAGCGAATCAAGAATATCAATCTAGGTTCACACTTGGAGTGCCAAATACTCTCTGTTCCAGTGCTTTAATCCTTGCTTCCGCTGCGTTGATGTAGATTTCGGAATCTGTTTTTCTATAGATAACTACTGCTTTTTTCAGGCATTCGATGGCTTTATCAGCATTCTGTGCGTATTCCCATATTTTAGAGCGGAAATGCCAATCTTTTGCAATGTCGATATGATCCGGTCCTAGAAGCGGAAGCAACGTTTCACGAGCCACTTGGCTGTAATGAAGAGCGTCTTCTATTTTCCCTTCCCTGGCCAGAAGTACTGCGTATATTTCATATGAAAAACTTCTTGAGTAATCATCATGAAACATGTTGAAGTGTGCAATTCCTTGCTGAATCATCTCTATCGCTTCGTCATAGCGACCCAGAAGGTAGAGAATCTTAGAAAGATGATATTCAGACCAACCCATTGCCTGCTCCGGCGTACAGCTATAAAATACGGAACAGAGTGCGTGGTTTTTTAGTTCCTGAGCATAGGCGGCCTCATAGTTTCCTAGCGAATAGTTTGCTTCTACGATACGTCCAGCGTTGTGTTGCATTAGATCACCTTCGAAACGGTCTATATCCTCGATCGGAACATCCTTTGTCAGTGCAGCTCCCTCCTCCGCAACAACGAGGCCTTCTTGATTCCTGCCGATCAGGATTAGTCCGTGAGCTAGTTTGTCGTAGCCATAGAGCTTCTGATACCGGAGAGGCGCTTCTACGATCAATTTTTTGCAGTCATCAAAGACCTGCTTGTAGAGGGAAAGGTCATAAACACGACCAATCTTTATGATGAGTGCATTCCAGTAGAGCGGGTGATTTTTCGGGAGGCGACGGCACATGGTATCTGCAATCTCCTTGATGCGGAACCGTTCCATCACAGGAAGTTGTGGACCCCATTTATAGGTCTCATAGAAACTTGTAACCATCCTATGACAGCACTCTGAGTCCTTTTCTAACTCCTCCAGCATAAGATCGGCAATGAGGGGATGAAGGTGTACAGTATCCTGCACCTCGTCATGAATGATCCAGCTACGTGCAATAAGACTGTCGATTAGGTCATAGTCTTCAAAACCGCACCATTTATAGAAGGTTTCCACATGAATGCCGACGTTTGAGATTAGGGATAGATTTTTCAGGAGTCTCACTTCTTCCGCCGAAAGAGTGGACAGACGAAAGACCGCCCGGAGCCTTCCAAATATTTGATCTGCAAGTTTCTCGTTTTCCCTAAGGTTATGCAGCCGGTCATCTCTCAGTAGTTCTAACATCTTCTCCGGCTTTATCCGCCTTGACTGCATAGCTGAAGCCACCAGGCGGATACTCAGGGTATGGCGGTCAAGCAGGGTAATCAACTTCCGAACGATTTCTGTATCGACAGGTCCCATAGCTCGTGTATATTCGGAACGGAAGACGGCAAGAAGCTCCTCATCGTTCTGCATTGGCTGCACTTCCATTTCGCGGTGCGCGCACCCTTGATGTATTCGTGTCGTGAAAATTACGCTATAAGTTCCGGAGAGGAATAGATCCAAGTCCGGGTCTCCATCCACATCAAAATTATCGACTACGATCAGGATTCTATGGTCCGCAATTCGCTTCATCAGTTCAATTTTCCTTCGTCCGTAGGCTTCATCGGAGTCAGCAGTAAATTCAGTTCGCTGTATCCCGTCAATGGGAAATGCGGAATCGCTGGCAAGAGTATGAGCAAGGCTTCCTTCAAAGGGTACCCACAGGACGGCATTGTAACGTTCAGCGTTTTCCTTGACATACATTTTAGCGAGCTCACTTTTTCCGAGTCCGCCCATTCCAACAAGAAACAGCTTATTGTATGTTCCGGATAGCTGTTCCTTAATGTAACTTAGTTCGTTCCTGCGTCCGACAAATTTCGTATCTGGGTAGACTAAAGATGTGATCAGTCTGTAGTTTTTTACAGGGAAAATGGTCTCTCCTGATAAAGCAGGAGTGGAAGTTAGCTCGACAAACTGCTCCTTTCCAAGAAGCCTTGAGACACGATCTACTAGTTCCCGCACCTTGAGTAGTTCTGGTGGAATACCGCCATTCATGATGTGAATGCGCCCCAAGAAATAATACATGTCGTCACTAAGCTGGCATTGCTCAATCTGAAAAGGAAGGAGAGATATATCCTCATGGTTCTTGAAACGCTCGAAAGCGATATTAACCTCGTTGAAGCAATGCTCAGATAGATTTGACTTGCTATTTAAAACAAGTAAAAAGACTCGGCAGTACCGTATTGCTCGCACGATGGAACGAGCGTAATCATCGCTGCAGTCCCGCGGTGCGTACCAACAACTGATTCTGGCGCTCTCCAGTGCAACAGCTAACTTATGCACAATATCTCCAGCACTGTCTGTGTGATAACTTATGAATACATCTCGCTTCTCATCCATAGTGTTATTTTCCTCGTTTTTTTTTCTGTCAATGGTCTTGCAGTACTGCCGCACAAGCACAGTTATAATAACAAAAATGTCCTTATTCTAGAAGCTCCAGCTTAAGTTGGATTGTCTGGATCACAATGCTTCTTTCCCTTAGCTGTCTAATAACATTAAGGTATAAATATATTTAGTAATTTTTGCCCATTATAACAGTTCTTTTATAAAA
The DNA here is from genome assembly GCA_017448375.1 of Synergistaceae bacterium. Lineage (GTDB taxonomy): Bacteria > Synergistota > Synergistia > Synergistales > Aminobacteriaceae > JAFUXM01. The sequence goes on from JAFSLR010000313.1 coordinate 26,478, forward strand.
ATATTTTTTATGTTTAGTTTAACGATACTTGATATTATCTGAATTATACTAGAAAATTTCATCTGATTGAACATAGGCGTTGAATGGTGCTGGAGGCGTTTTTTTTAAAAGTTTTGAAGTAATGATATACTATTTTATAATTTAGCGAAGAGGTATTTCGATATTGGAAGCATCAAGAGATGAAATATTTGATATTTTTGTTTCCTACAGGTTCAGTGACGGCGAACTCATAAGCAGGAAATTTGCCGATGCCTTAAAGGAGATGGGATATTCCGTTTATCACAATTCAGACAGGAATCATAAAGGGAAGTTTCCTGATCGACTGAAGAGAGTGATAGACCACGTAAGGGATTTCCTGCTGATTGTTACGGAAAAGTGTTTGGAACATTTGATTAACAGTACCGACTCGGACGGAATTGACTGGGTAAAGGAAGAACTGTTAGAGGCTATTGCGCAGGGGAAGAATATTATTCCTGTAATGATAGCTAATGTTGATTGGCCAAAAAACTTATCGGTTTTGTCTAATGAAACCACTTCACTTATCCGGGATTTATCTGAACGTGAGAACATCAGGCTTCCGATTGATTTCGAGAAAGCACCTCCGCTGATTCTACTTTGCGGGAAACTGGATTCGAGGCCTAATGCTGGTGGTGTATTCAGAAATCAGAAGAATGATCCCAAATATGTTGATGTGAAGAAGCTGCTAGCTCAGCTCACGGATGAAGCGAATAACGGTAACCCTGTGGCAATGTACCAGCTTGCGGTTTTGTACCGTAACGGACTGGGTGATAAGCCTCGTGATAGTATCAATGAATATTATTGGCTGAAAAAGTTAATAGAAATTAATGATGAATCGGAGGAGGCGAAAAAGTATAAGGCTCACGCATATTGGCATTTGGGTGGAATGTATTATAATGGTGAAGTTCCCGAAGAGAGACAATCATTCGAAGAATCGTATAAGTGTAAAGAGAAGGCTAGTCGTTTATGCCCTGATGATTCCTCGTTTAACTCTTCGCTAATGTACATGAAATCATGGGTAGTTGGAGTTGCATTTGATTATGAGGATATTGTTCGTTCTTTTGAGGCTATAGATGATTTAGAAAGCGCAGAAGCTAGTATAATTTTGCATCAGGCTGAATTTTATGATAGATATGGGGATTTTTCTCGGGCGATAGATTTATACCTCCGAGTATCTCATATATATAGCGGTGCTGCCTATAGGTTAGGAATGCTGTATCTGCGAGGGGTAGATTCAAATCCCCCTGATCCAAACGGAGTTTCAGCAGCTCATTACTTACAGGAAGCCGCAGATATGGGTTCTATAGAAGCGGCATATGAATTAGGAGTACTATATTTTCGTCCGCCTATTTCGAAAACAAGAGCAAAAAATGTCCACCAAAACATAAAGAAAGCGATAAAATACTTAAAGATTGCCGCAAATATTAATCATACCAACGCACAATATTATCTCGAATGGATATATTCTCATGATTTAGGAATTAGTCAGGATATTGCCAAGGCAATTGAATATGGAGAAAACGCTGCAAGAAGTGGCTCGCTAAATGCTATGGTTACCCTTATCAGGTTATATCAGCATGAAGAGTGCAAAAATTACGAAAGAGCCTGTCATTATGCGGTTAAAGCTGCAGAAGCCTACCAAGAGGCCGCATTATCTGCGGGGTATTTCTTCTTGTTTGGATGGGGGTGTGAACCAAATTTGAGTGAAGCAAGAAAATATTTTAGGATGGCCCTTAAGCAGCATACACTTGAAGCTCAATACATGCTGGACTTGATTCATGAGATAGAGGAGAAAGGCAACCTTGCATGATAACTGACCATTTGCGCTTTACTCTTCACTTTCTTGCGCTGTGCGAATACTTTGCTCTGCATCTTGCCTTTTTTGTCTGATGCGTACTACATGAGGGTTATCTTCTCCGAGATACTGTTCCATGTCTAGCTCAAGAACGCTGTATAACATGACAGCTTCTTTTAGGTCGCCTTTGCGATAGGTATGATCAGCTATAGCTTCCCGCGTGTATGCTGTAGTCATGCTTTTATTCCCTAGATTTCTGAATTTAATTTCTAGCGCACAGTGAAGATTTTTTTCTGCTTTCTCATATTGTCTTATGTGACTATAGCAAATACCTAAGTCTGCTAAAACATATGCACTGCTTGTATTTTCTTCTCCATAATGAAGCATCATGAAGTCATAATTGCTCTTGCAGAGTGTTATAGCTTCTTCGTATTTCCCTTGCAACATAAGCATACGTTCTCTTGCTATCCTCAAATCCTCATACTGCTCTGGATAAGCATCACCATTTTGAATTAAGTAAAGATACATTTTCTCTGCCTCATCATAATGTCTTACAGCTTCTTCAAAATCTCCGCGTTCAGAAGCACAGCGGCCAATCTTGAAGCAAGCCTGAGCAAATTTCGCTGATATTGGCGCGTTGCTTGCCCTGTAGTGTTCAAATGATTTCTTATAAAACTGTTCTGCGGAAGAATCATCACCGCTGTTCAAGTATGCCCCCGCAAGATACAATGCCGCTAGAGCTGCCTGTTCTGACATGTCTCCGTATTCCCTGCATGAGAACGCATAAAACATTCTGCCCATTTCTTTAGCTTTTTCGTAATCTCCGCAAATCCAGCAAATGTTTACAAAGTCGCTGTATTCTGTGTAAAGAGATTTTACAGCTTCTGGGAACAAATATAGAAAATGCGACAAAAGCGGATAGTAGTTATTCCTTTCCTCTTCAGTTAGCCACCAGCTATCTTTCATGAGTAACCACAGGCCAGTTACGTAATCACGGCAATTTTCAGGGTCAGGCTTCAATTCGTTCACAATGACATCACGGATTATGGAGTGCAGTTGAAGCACGTCATTTTCTTTGTCCAGTACAAGCCAGCTATTATCTATTAGCCCGTTAATTACGTCATAATTATCGAGTTTCAGTATTTGGCCTAATAATGTCGCTTCGATACCGTTCGGAGGAACTAATGACATGTACATGAGAATATGTTGCTTATCCTCTGATAGTCTTTCAAGCCTGAAAAGCTGCCGAATGTGATAATAAGAGCTATATTTTTCCGCAGTACCTTTCATCTGTACACCCTCTTGCAAGGGCAGATGGATTCCCGAATCTTTCAGCAACTGGAGCATTTTTTCAGGCTTGATGAAACTTGCTCGCATCTGTTTCGCTATAAGCTCGACAGTTATTGTGTGATAGCTAATCAGATGGAGTATTTCATCTATGATACTCCAATTTTTGACATGGCGGTCATAATATTTCCTGAAAATATTTCTGACTTGTTCAATGTTCTCAATATGTCCAATGTGAATAACGGGGTAATCGCTGTGATTGTTGCGCGTAGTGATTAAGACGTGGCATGGACAATTCAGAATGTCTTCTAAGTATGGATCATTATCTGTGTCGAAGTTATCGATGATTAAAAGTGTTCTTTCGTTCACAATGCGCCGAAAAACATTCATTTTTCTCTGATACCAAGCCTCAATAGTTTCCTGCTCACTGCGCTGTAGATTCTCTATCAGAATTTCATTGCCGCAGAAAAGTTCCTGCAATCCTGAAATATACCGCGTAAATATTATTGTGCTGTAACGAGACCTGAAAAGTTCTGCATACCTTCTAGCGATTTCACTTTTTCCGATTCCCCCCATGCCTTGAAGAAATAGAACGTGCTCACAGGTGAAATGATCTGCAATCTGCTTTATCTCTGAGTCCCTGCCTAAAAATGATTCCTTGGGATATTCTATACGTTCAACAAGTTGCAAGCGATTGGGATTAAGGTATACGGCATCTTCATCAGAAACATGAAGTACTCTTTGAAGCAACTCCTCTATTCGTTCTTCCAGAGGAGGCACTGAAGCATCCAGCCAGTGAGCGGGGGCTAGATGATAGCGCATTTTAGGACTCAGGTCTGTATTGTCTATTTTGAACGGTATAATGTAGTAGCATGTACGTGTAGCTTCGGTTAACTCTTTCAGGCATTCCGGCGAATTGATAGTATATTCGCCAACAATGAAGATGAAAATATCCGCCCGCGAAAGACCGTCCATGATTGATCCAGCCCAGTCGCCAGATGATATATTTCTGGGAGCAATCCAGCATGAAATACCATTTTCCTCAAGTCTACAGCATATTTTCTGAGCAATCGATGAATACTGATGTGCGTGAGATATGAATGCCAGATGTTTTTCCATGTTAGTTTCCCCTTTTTTCTGGCTTTATAAGCTCCATGACAACATTAACATTATTCCTGTCATTTTTCTTGAAGTCTCTGTTTCCGTGCGTAACAGAGTTTTCTATCTGTGAAATCTCATCGAGCTTATCCCAGCCCACAAGGCATACGTGTTTTCTTGCTTCTTCATCTTGTCTAGGTTTTATGTCAGAGCTACCGTGCTCTTGAATTTCGGTCTGCTGCTTTTTGAGCCGCTCAGTAAATTCATCTATCTCCATGACATCGTACCCGAATGTGTAATGGAAAGCACACCATCTTAGATGTTCGCTCTTTGCGAGATTCTCTTTTTGTATGGGCGTTAATGTATTTGTCCCTACCATTATTTTGCGTATCAGCGGTATCAAGTAATCGACACTTGCACGGTTGCTCATTCTGTGGAAATATGCACATTGTTTCCAGTCTTCACTTATGCTGTTTCCTTTATCTTTATTGTAATGATGGTTAAGCTCCATAGCGTACCTGTCAAGTTCTCCCGAATAAAGCAAATCTGAGTCATATATCGAGTATGTTTCGCATTCCTGTGCAGAGATAGAATAACACCTTACGCTTTTTGAATCACAAGTGTATACATTCTGCGGATGCCCCATAGCGTGGAGACGGTCAGCCATACGTATAGCTATATTCCTTGCAGTATCTCTGTCTTCAAGGCATATAACTATATATTTTAGCTTTGAGGCGTGTTCCTGAAGGTATTTGAAGCATTCTCCGCTCCTTATGTCGTACTGTTCAAAACCGATATCGGCATCGGGCGTTGCAAACATTTTAGAGTACTGCGATCTTACGAAGCCTGTTTTGTCGCCATGTTTAGGATCGAATATCGTAATTTTTAGATTGCTTCCCTCAAAACGCCCGTTAGCAAGAACTTTCCGCAATACTTCATGACCGATACGCCCGAAACCGCCTATAAGAACCTCTATATCCTCAGTAGCGCATCCGTCCTTATCGAAATTTATGAAATTGCACAAAGGATATTTATATATCAGGAGGCGGGCATTCATTTCGTACTCGTCAAAGGAAATTACTCTCCCGTAGCCGTATTGCTTCTTGTCTGACTGAAAGAGCATCCCTTTTTCTTCATCAGCACCAAGTAGCACTAGTTCTGTCTGTTCAGGGGGTATACCTTCTTTTTTGAGAGTGGCAGACATCTTGCGTGCGTACTGAAGATTTCTGTCGTAATCCTCCGATAGAGTATAAAGTCTCAGCTTCATATTCTTCTTCCCGATGTGAATTTCTTTCAGGAATGATGTGGTAGCTTTTAACGCATCTGCACCTGAATACACGAGTCCGCCAAGATTTTGTATTGAAGCCTCATAATTTTCACAGACCATGTTGTCTACATATACAAGCAGGTTATCTCCAGTATTTGTGATATTTCTGCTAAATGCGAGAGAGGTTGCATTGATGCCGAACACTAAATCTACACTGGAGACTTGTGTTTTTGTTCTGACCCACTTAAGCAGGTTATCTCCAAAACGTATAAGCAGTGTGCTTACAGCGGTAAGAAAAGCAATGAGATGAAGTAACCAGAACACAAGAACGAGCGGCGGGTATTTAGCTTCCGGCAAACTGAAAAAGACATCAGCATTACCGCGACCATAAAACATCCAGCCTACATCCATGACAGAACTTATGATTACGTAAAAAACTTTATAGAACCAAGAAGCCTCCTTTGCCCAGACTAGGGAATCGTTTTTTGACAAGCCTAGCTCTAAGCCTCTATAGTGGCAGTAGAAATAGAAGATCATGCCTCCAAAGAACATCAAAACAAATGCCCATTTCAGTAGGTTTGTTCTTCCATTGGGATACTTTGATATAAGTATTATCAGCTCTGGGAGAAGAACAATGGAAAGGATACATGCCACAGCAATCTGGAAAGCTCCGTAATGCATAAAACCCATTAAAAGAGTTTCTGCGATAACCATGGAATAGAATGCTACTTTCAGTGACTTTACTCCATTGTATTTATATTTTAGTACGCAAAGTATAAGAACAATGAGTCCTCCTGATGCCGCTACAATATTGAGGTTATAAACCCGCGCTAAATCCCCGATATTATTCATACTCTACACTGTCCCTTTACGAAAAATTATTTTGTGCGTATTGAAATTTATTATACATTGGACGTCGAAAATTGAATACATGCTGTATAATAAAAACCATAATAAAATAAAATTAGGAAGTATTAGCGATGTCAAAACTTACATACAAGACGAAGGGCAATTCCTCCCCGCAGGGAAAACCCAGAGTTTTCTTCTCATGTAATCCGAAAGATTTTGAATATTATATCGTTTTGTCGACAGATAGTAGAAAGCGGTCAGGAAAATGATTTCAAGGAGTGCTTGAACCGAATAAAAAGTTTTACCCGATACCAGAGAAGAGCCTTAGAACCTGTTCAGTATCCCATGGAAACGTAATATAATCTTCTTATTTATGGAGTTCATCTGAAATTTAATTTAAGGAGGTGGATAAACGTGGGATGAACATATACATTTTAAGTTTTTTAGCTATAATAAATTATAATGCAAAAACGAGTAGCAGTAACTGTACGGAATAGTCATTCTAAAAGTGCTGTTTTTCTGTGTATTTGCTGATTGCTCTTTGCACAAAAAGCAAATTTGAATAAAGAAGGATTAAAAAAGAAGGAATCAATCATTAAACAGAAATATTACGCATTTATAAGTTACAGTCATAAAGATCAAAAAATAGCGAAGAAACTTCAAACAAGATTACAGCATTATCACCTTCCAACATCGTTGCGAAAAGCGAATCCAGATTTACCGAAGAATCTTCGCCCAATTTTTATTGATGAATCGAATCTCGTTGGTAGTGTTTTGAAGGAAGCGCTTCAGAATAATCTTAGTCAGTCGAAGTACCTGATTCTGATTTGCTCGCCGAACAGTGCGAAATCTGAATATGTGAACGATGAGGTCAGATACTTCATAGAGAATGGCAAGGGTGACAGAATTATTCCGTTGATTGTAGATGGTGTGCCACATTCTGAACGTGAATGCTTTCCGCCGGCACTTCTCGAACTTCCCAGAGAACGTGAACTACTTGGGATCGATTTGAAAAAATTTGGAGTTCGTGGGGCATTCCTTCGAGTGATAGCGACAATGCTGGGACTTGATTTGGATAATTTCGTTTCGTATGAGGATCGGATCAGAAGGAAACGAAGCATGATCTTAACCTCTATCGCAGCAGCGATTATGTTTTTTGCTGGATTCTTAATCTGGCAGAATGTCCCCCACACGCACTATTATCGAACGTATGTCTACCGTTGGGAAAAACCAATCGGATTATTCGAAGTAGAATCCGAAGCTGCTCGTAAAAGAATGGCGTACACTTACAAATTCACAACTTTGAAGGGAGAAGTTCAGAAGATTGAGCGCATAAATTCAGCCGGAGTTCTGGTTAATCCGTTAAATCCTACACCGCTTCTCGAACCAGCCAAAGTTGAATTTCGTCCGGATAGTTCAGTCGATTATTTTGACATTTACGGACACAGAATTTACAGGAAAAGACATTTGAGTATGAGAGTTGTCGATTTTTATTGTGGAAAATATAGTGAAATTCCTTACGCTTTTCAGTTCGATAATCTTAGTGTTCTTGATTCGGAGTTAGAAGATCCCGGAACCAATGGGGGGCGAGAGAATATAGATACAGGAAATATTATCCGTATGACACTTGAATTTGATGATAACGGTTACATAGTCAAGCAAATTTTCCGTCGTACTGCTGAGAGTGGCAAGGACAAACGCGGTTTTTTCACTCGCGATAAAAAGGGCAGATGGGGGTTGGGTTATACAGTTGATGAACTCGGAAGAATCACAGCAATTCACAATTTAAACTTGAAATGGGAAATTATGCCGATTCAGGGGATTTATACTCAGAAATTCGACTATGAAAATTCTCCGTATCCTGTGAAAATTTCATATGCTGGTAAAGACGGTGAACCTGTTGAGGGCGAGGATGGGTACGCATTTACGACCGTAAGTTATGATGAGTATTTCAATGCCGTCAAAGTGTCAAATTTTGATACTGATGGAAAGCTCACCACAGATATTTCTGAAACACGCTACACCTATGATACAAACGGCTTCAGAACTTCAGAAAGCTATTACGATGCGAATCTCGAACCTATTCTTGTCAGAGAGGGCTATTTCTGCGTTAAATTTACAAATGACACAAATGGTAGAATTATTAGAGGTTCTTACTATAACACCAAAAACGAAAAAACCGTATGTTTAAGTGGATACGCAGAGTTTGTTCGTAAGCTCAACGAAAATGGTCAGCTTTTGCTAGAGACTTATTATGATGTTGAAGGAAATTCAGTTGCAAATTACCACAATAATATTGTATACGCTTGCAAGATCACTTATGAAAATGGATTTATTCATAAAATCGAAAATTTGGATCAAAATGGGAATCTAACGCTCAACGACGAAGATTTTGGCTATGCATCACAAATAAGGACGTATGACACTGACGATGATAAGATCGTTGGAATAACTTATCTTGACACGGAAGGCAACAAAATTCTTATATCAGACGGGTTCTCTGAAGGATTTGCCGAGATACGTTACACATATGATACAGGCAACATAACCAGCGTATCGTTCTATGGCGATAAAGGAGAGGCAGTTTGTGTATATGATACTGCAAAAACAGTTTATGAGTGGGAAAACGGGAGTATGATTTCCGTTAAATTTTTCGGAACAGATGGGAACCCTGCTATAGCCAGGGGGTACTCCAAAGCTGAATATGAGTACGACGAGAATGGTCTGCAAATCTGGGAGCGATATTATGGAGTGAACGGCGAACGTGTAAATACCACATTTGCACGTGAAGCACTTCCTGGTGTTGATGGGCGTTCTGCAATCAAACACACTTATGATTCAGATGGAAATGAACTGACTTATGAAGAATTTGACGCAAACGATAATTCTATCTCATTCAGCGTTATGAATATAAGTGATGAAGCTGAAAAGGTTGAGTGGCTCAGAAATGCTGCTGAACAAGGCGACGCGCGAGCGCAATATACTCTCGGTGAGATGTATCACGGGGGGCTGAGTGTTGAGAAAAAATATGTTGAAGCTGCAAAGTGGTTCAGGAAAGCTGCTGAACAGGGGTACGCATACGCACAATTTAATCTTGGCAATATGTATTACAACGGTGAAGGTGTCAAGAAAAATAAATCTGAAGCTGTAAAGTGGTTCAGAAAAGCTGCAGATCAGGGCTATGCCTATGCACAATTCAATCTTGGTAATATGTATTACAACGGTGAAGGTATCAAGAAAAACAAATCTGAAGCTGCAAAATGGTTTAGAAAAGCTGCCGAACAAGGAGATGCGGAAGCACAATTTAATCTTGGCGATATGTATTACAATGGTGATGGCGTCAAGAAAAATAAATCCGAAGCGGTCAAGTGGTTTAAGGAAGCTGCATTACGAGAAGATAACGATGCGCAGTATACTCTTGGAGTAATGTATTACAATGGTGAAGGTGTTGTGCAAAATAAACCTGAAGCTGTTGAATGGTTCACAAAGGCTGCAGAAGGCGGTGTTTCTGAAGCAGTCGAATGGCTCAGGAAAGCATCTAAACAAGGAGTTATCGAGGCTCAAAACGCGCTCAAAGAACTGGGCGAAACTTGGTAAATCATAAAAAATGAAAATCAAAAAGTGACTGTAAAATAGTTTGCGTAAATGGTGAATACTAAGAATTATCGAAGGAGCCTTAAAGTGTGAAGTAGTTCCAGTGAATGACCTTATCGCCTTCAAAGCAGCCGAGATACGGAGCTGCTATGAAGCATTCAAACAAATGGACGCATTGCAGTTAGCGACGGCGATCGTTTCAGGGGCGAATGTGTTTTACACAAACGATGAACAGCTTTTGCAGTTTCGGGAGATAGCGGTAAGCCCGTTTGAAAGGGCTTAGTATCCTCTCAACATCTCCCCCAATCTTTTATTACTTGTTTTTGACAGTCTCCTTCTTGAGAATATTTTGCTATAATACTTTATGTTTCAGTTTATAGTTTATTTAAAGTAGTGTTCAGAAAATTTTAGGAGGTGTAACATGAGAAAGTATGGCATTGTGATAATGGTGATGTTTGTGCTTGCGGTGAGTTCGTGCGCATGGGCCGATAAACTTTTTGATTGTCCGATAAAGAATGTTCCTGCGAGTATTTCTTGCCTATATGGAGATGCAGGTTATAAGGGGCACACCGGCTATGATTTAAAAGCTGATTACGGTACTCCTATATACGCGCTGTTTGACGGTAAAGTTACGTACAGGGTGATTTACAGCGACAGAAAAAATGATGAGAAATACCATTCATGGAGCTATGGGAATGTCTTAGAGCTTACGAGCGATGGGGTGATTGAAGGGAATAGATATTCAATGCTTGTTGCGCACCTGAGTGAGTTTGACGGGAAAAGATATACTGTCCCATCTACAATAGATGGAATTGAACTCATCTGTGATCATGATGATGTTGCTGACAGAGGGTCTTATGACGGTGTCCCTAAAAAATGGATATGTGAAGAAGGTATGCCAGTCAAGAAGGGGCAACTGATAGGTTATTCTGGTAACTGTGGGAACTCAACAGGGGATCACCTTCATATTGAAATAAGAGTGAATGGGAGATTAGTTGATCCAGATGGCTACATATCTAGAGAACGTTTTGTAGGAGAATATGTAGAGTCTGTGAAAATAGATGAAGATAACTTTCCGGATGAGAAATTTCGCGCAGCATTATTAAATCGATATGACCCTAATCATGACGGCATATTAACTGGAGAGGAAATAGAAAATATCAATAGCTTATTTATTGAGTTAGAGGGCATATCTAATCTCAAAGGAATTGAATACTTCACGGTCCTTAAAGGGCTTTTCTGCGATCAGAATCTGCTAACGGAATTAGATGTCAGCAAAAATACAGCTCTTGAGCAACTTAATTGTGATAATAACCAGTTAAGGGTTCTTGATGTTGGCAATAATACTGCTCTTAGAATCCTTTACTGCCATAACAATCAGCTTGTATCACTTGATGTAAGCGGCTGTTCAGATCTGCAATATCTGTATTGCAATAGTAATCAATTAACCGCACTAGATTTGAGCGGCTGTAATGCTCTGAAGCATATCGAGTGTAATAAGAACCAGTTGACAACACTGGATATAGATGGTTGTTCTAAACTGCAAGAGCTGGACTGTTCAAGTAACAAGCTGACTACGCTTGATTTTGGTAGCCAGATGTACAGAGACAGTTGTACCAATCTTTTAGAGTTAAATTGCTCTAATAACCAGTTAAACGATCTGGATATGGGTAGTTGTCATGCTCTTCAAACTCTTACATGCTCATATAATACATTAACCACTCTTAATTTGAGTGGTTGTAAGCATTTATATAGTATTACCTGTGATCATAATCTGCTGACTGTAATTGATATAACTAGCTACCCACAGGCAATTGTGTTTTGTGATGAGGGTGTTAACGTAATTCGTGAATCTAAGCCCAAAATCACCACGACATCTCCTGATGATGCGGTATTGGGTATGCTGTATTCCTTCCAGCTTACAGCAACAGGCTCTGATACTATAACGTGGACATATACAGGAACCATTCCTGAAGGTCTTAATTTTAGTGCATCAGGTCTCATTATCGGAATACCAACTAAAGCGCAAACGTGTACCTTTGTTGTGAAGGCATTAAACAGTTATGGTGAAGATACAAAAGAGTTGACGCTAACAGTATCATCTTCATCTCCTATTAGTATCACCACATCTAGCCTCAAAACCGGAACAATCGGGAAGTCCTACAGTGTAACGCTCAAAGGCAAAGGAACAAAGCCACTCACGTGGTCAGCAGAGGGGCTTCCCAATGGTCTCAAGTTCAGCGAGAAGGGAAAAATCTCCGGCAAACCGATAGAGTTCGGGACGTTTAATGTGAAGTTTACACTCTCGAATGGTGCAGGGAGTACTACGAAGGAATTACCGCTTACGATCAAAGGTATTCCGCCGAAGATTTCCGGCAGTCTCGCAAAAGCTGAACTTAATGTGCCCTACTCTTCCGGTTTAAGACTCACGAAGGGAAGTCAGCCTATCACGTGGAGTGTAACAGGGAATCTTCCTGAAGGACTCTCATTCGACGCATCAACAGGAATCATCTCAGGTACCCCAGAGTCCTACAAGAGTTCAGGCTTCAAACTCACAATAACAGCTTCCAATGGTGCTGTGGAGAAGTCGAAGTCTGTGAAGCTCAAGGTTAAGGGAACGAAGCCCAAGATCACAACTAGCCTGCCGAACGCAACGGTAGGACAGCCATATACAGCTGCTCTAACCGCAACAGGAAGTGAGCCAATCACATGGACAGCGACGAATCTTCCTGAAGGTCTCAGCCTTAATGGGGATACAATTTCTGGCACACCAACTGGAGCGGCGAAGTCCTATAAGGTGAAGCTAGTGGCGAAAAATCCTGTGAAGTCCGTCAAGAAGACTGTGACTCTCAAGGTCAACGCAGCATCTGCCCAAAGTGCCCCCGTAACGTCTCAGGGAGACGAGGAGTTGTATTCATTCGGCGAGTATTCGCCACTTCCAGAGTTGAAGCTCACGCCAGAGTTGGAACTCACGAAGGGGTATACCGTTGTTGCGGAGCTTGGAACAATATCGGCTGACGAAGCTGGAATGTACGAGTTCGATGTAGTGTTGAGCGATAACGCCCCAGAGGGAGCGGAATTAGTGTATATCGCCAATTCTGACAATCCTTCGGAGGACGATGAGATAGTGGAGTTCTATGATGAAACTGGAGCAGAGACCACAGTAGTTCCCGAAAACCGAAACATTACTGTGTCGATATGGCTGAACGAAGGAGTAATTTACTCTCCAGTTATAGCAGTGAAATAAATTCTGCCCTGCTCTATTCCAGCAGGGCAGTTTTTAAGTCTTATCTGTCGTTCTCTTACCGACCAGCTAAAGAATAATTATCCTTCACCTGCGACAGCGAAGATGAGCACACTTATCGGAAGAAGTGATAAAGGGGAGTCCTTGCTCAACTGAATGTTATTGCCGAATATCTCATGTAGTCTTTTCGGGAGCTAGCAAATGCTGAATTGAGCGGTGCTGAATGGTGCTGAAATAGCGTTGCAGGGAATACGATTGTAGGATAGCTCCCTCAAAGCCAACATTCAATATTCGGCAATAACCTATCCAGACTATTCTGATAGGGCTGTCCGCAGTCTTTATTCCTTTCAATAACAATGACATACTCTTTCATTGTGAGCATGCTTTCATGTGATAGTCATAGACGCACAATGATTTCACAGTATTCTAGAGCATTCGCAGATCGTCAAGAGATAGATCTGTGAATTGGTGAATTTGAGCATCGCTCATTCCAGCATTGCGTAATCGCCTAGCAGTATCAAGTTTTTCTTCTCGCCTTCCGCGTGCTTCACCGCGCTCTTCTCCGACAGCAACTCCGTCATAAAAAATGCTTCTACCTTCGTAATCAAGAACTCTGCCACCCATAATTTCTTTCACCTCTTTCTGGATATTGTCATACTTAGCGGCGATGTTTTCAAGAACCTTTTTACTCATTTCCAAGATTGTTCTTCTGTCATGAGTAAAGATTTTCCTTTTCTGAACGGCCTGCTCAAGTCTTGTCATGAAATCAGAGTATTCTCTTTTTAGCTTTTCCAGTTCCGCAGGGTCATGCTCGTATTTTGAGAAATTCTTCTCCAGATTGAAGATATAGAAAGGCAAGAGGAAGTATAGATCCTTCTCAAAGATTTGAGCCAGAGAGTATGAATTGACTTTCATGATAGGAACGTCAAAATCAACCGTCCCACCAGGAGTATTGATAACAATGTTCATAGCGTCAGGAGTATCCTTCTTTGTTCTTAAGAAAAGAACAGCGGCGTTAGGAATGGTGACGATGAGCTTGTGTTTGAGAATTTTGCCTGAATCGAGGGCTTCCTGAGTAATATACTCAAAAATTCGAATGAGCATGGTATCGTCAGCGGTGGATTGGCACTCAAAGATATACTTATCTTCTTGACGGCCTGAAATGATAGAGAAGGAACTATCAGTAATTCTTTTCTGCTCATTTCCGTCTTGCTGGTTAATGAAGTGCTCATTGGGGTGAGTAATAATTTTTTCTTTGCCTGTATAATTCTTGCCAAAAATCTCGTTGATGACAGGAATAAGGAGCTGAACACAATCATTCATTAGGGTCCTAAAACAATCATCGTACGGGCTGGCAATGTTCATAGTTAATCACCTCTTTGAGAATTAAGCGCCCCATTTTAAGAGTCTATTATTAGGAGACCCCTTTATATAAGCCTAATTATACATTGTTTCTCAGCCTCTCCCCCAATCTCGTATTCCTTTCCACAATCTTATTGTTCATAACAGCTATGAACACCGCTTTTCTCTCGCCAACTATAATGAGACCCTTCTTCGCGCGTGTGACTCCAGTGTAGAGCAAATTCCTTTGAAGCATGATGAAATGAGCCTTCACGATGGGCATGATCACATAAGGAAACTCGCTGCCTTGTCCCTTATGGATAGTAGTAGCATAAGCGAGAACGAGCTCGTCAAGCTCAGAAGTATCATATGCGACCAGCTTATCGTCAAATTGGACCATGACTTCACCAGAGTCTACCCAGTCAACGATCCCTATATCGCCATTAAAGACCGACTTCTCATAGTTGTTCCTGACCTGCATGACCCTGTCGCCGAGTCTGAAGTTAATGCCGGCAATCTTGATACCGTCGGGGTTAAGAGCTTCTTGCAGGAGCTGGTTGAGAGCATTAGCGCCGGTATCCCCACGTCTCATTGGTGTGAGCACCTGAATGTCGACCGGTTTAATGTCTTGAATGAGCGGAACTATACCTTCCGG
Organism: Synergistaceae bacterium; assembly: GCA_017448375.1. Classification (GTDB taxonomy): domain Bacteria; phylum Synergistota; class Synergistia; order Synergistales; family Aminobacteriaceae; genus JAFUXM01. The sequence goes on from JAFSLR010000313.1 coordinate 41,626, forward strand.
CAGAACTTCACTGTCGGGCTGCCCCGCACCTTCCGGCTGATCTCCACTTTCCGGCATACCCCTACGCTCTGGCAGAATCCCGCGGCAAATCTCCACAATCTTCTCAGCGGGGTTTTCGCTCTCAATGAACAAGAAGTCGGAATCGTGGTCAGTCAGATAGGGCATTTCACCCTTATTGATCTTGTGAGCACTGGTGATAATGCTGCTCCTTTGAGCCTGTCTGAATATCTTCTCCAGCCTTATGACTGGAATGATCCCCGAAGCAATAATGTCAGCTAAGACCTTTCCAGCGCCGACGCTTGGGAGCTGACACACGTCGCCAACTAAAATGACTGTCATGTGGTCAGGAACGGCTTTGAGCAGGCTGTACATGAGAAGAAGGTCAACCATGGAGCATTCGTCGACGATGAGCACATCCCCTTCGAGTTTATTGTTCTCGTCTCTCTGGAATCCTTCCGGCGGTCTCATCTCAAGAAGCCGGTGAATGGTCTTAGCCCTCATGTGGGTAACTTCGGACAGGCGTTTAGCGGCCCTTCCTGTGGGAGCAGCGAGAAGGACTTCGGCTCCGGCTTCGCGATAGGCCTGAATAATGCCTTTAGTGATGGTAGTCTTCCCCGTTCCAGGACCGCCTGTGATGACTAGAATCTTTTCATTAAGAGCTGCTTCAATGGCTTCAACCTGAGTATCGTCATAGTAGTCTGTGTCAATATCGTCGTAGTCAAAGTAACTCCAGCCGGAAGAGTTCATGATCTCATGAAGCCTTCTAGCGACCCCGACTTCAGAATGGTAATACATGGGAAGGTAGATGGTTTCATCTTCTCGTATCAGGTCTTTGTCAGAGAGCATTGTGTTAATGGCGGCAGTGATCAAATTCTCCTTAACTTCCAGAAGCTCAATAGCGGACGCCATCAAGTCACTCATAACAGCATAGCAATGCCCCGCTTCGGAGAACCTATTCATGGAGTAAAGAATGCCGCTTCTGAGTCTCTCGAATCGTTCATGCTCAAAGCCCAGCTTAGAAGCAATATCATCAGCGGTCTTGAAGCCGACGCCCCAGAGTTCATCAGCAAGGCGATAAGGATTCTCAGTGACGGTCTGGATAGACTGAGATCCGTACTGCTTGAAAATTTTTGTAGCGAGAGATGTGCTTACGTTATAGGACTTAAGGAAGAGCATAATATTCCTAATTTCTTTTTGCTCCGTCCAGCATTTCTTTATCTTATCTAATTTCTTGGGACCGATCCCCCGAATCTCCGACAGCCTGTCAGGCTCATTATCGAGAATATCGAGAGTAGCTTCCCCGAAACGATCGACAATCTTTTCAGCGTAAGACGGGCCAATGCCTTTAATGAGACCGCTTGCGAGATAATTCTTAATGCCTTCAATAGTGGCCGGCAGAGTCTCTTCGCACTCTTGAAATGCGAACTCGTAGCCGAACCTAGGGTGAACCTTCCAATCGCCATAAAGGTTGAAGACACTGCCGACGTGGACAGCCGGCATGACTCCCACAGCGATAAAGGAGTCGTTGCTGGAGCTGACCCTGACAACAGAATAGCCATTCATCTCGTCGCGGAAGGTGATACTATCGATAACACATTGAATTTTTTCCATATCTATGCTTTTAATGCCGTAATACAGTTATGCTTCAAGCCAGCTTTTGACTTCACCCGCATTGCTGACGAGCCTTGCGTCAACTGAAGCTGCCCCCTTCAGGTATGGAGCTAACTTCTCAGCCGTTTTGCCGATACCAGAGCCGCCGGATGTGGCGAAAGCATACACTCTGATTCCGCTCCAATCGTAGTCCTTGCAGAACGTGTTCACGATGTTGGGAGCAGATCCGTACCAGATAGGGAAGCCGATCAGCACAGTATCATAGTCCGAAAGATTCTCCAGCTTACCTGAAACCGGTACGTCCTTCTTGCCGAATTTCTCTCTGTTGCAACGCGCCAGCGGATTCACCCACCTGATGTCGGCCGCTGTGTAAGGCACCGCAGGTTTGATCTCGAAAAGATCGGCATTGATATTAGCCGCGAGTTCTTTTGCGATCTTAGCGGTTGTTCCTTGTGCGCTGAAGTAGATAACTAATGTCTTCATGTTTTGCTCCTTTATGTTATGTTCTTAATTCCCTTAAAGTCTTATTCCCTTAAAACCTTAACTCGTGATAAGTTCTTCCGTCCAAATCTTTCCAGAAGAAGCCGTTGTCGTTCAAAACCATGTAACCGCGCTGACTGTTGCGTCTTGGCTTTGAGACCGAACCAGGACACAGATCAAGGAAACTGGCCCAAGCAGGCGCATGAGTGTGTCCATGAAGCAGGAGGCTTCTCTCTGGCGATAAAGCGGGGAGCGCCCTGTGTCCATGAGTAGCAAAAATGACTCTGTCGCGGACGAACAGCAGACAGTATTCAGCCATTATCGGGAAGTCGAGCATAGCTTGGTCTTCCGGATAATCACAGTTACCGCGGACACAGAAAATCCCTTTATCCCTGTTCAAGGCGTTGAGCAACTCGGCAACTTCCTTGTTTCCGTCCAGAATATCACCGAGCAGAAGAACATTTTCAGCCTGCTCCAGATAACAAGCCTTTACGAATTTAGTACAGTCCGAGACAGCGCCGTGAATGTCTGATGCGATTATTATGTTCATTTCTCTCCGAATAATATACTCAATAATATATTATATGTTATCATGAACAGCAAAGGAAGTGAAAGAACAATTCGTATTCTATTTGTATGTCATGGAAATATCTGCCGTTCGCCAATGGCGGAGTTTATCATGAAGCACTTGATCAGCCGAGCCGGTCTTTCAGAGCAGTTCACGATCTCATCAGCAGCCACAACGACGAAGGAGCTTGGGAACGATATTTATCCGAACGCGAAGGCAGAACTGAAGCGGCGCGGTATCCCATTCGAGAAACGGCGGGCGCGTCAAATCCGGAGCGATGAATACGCTGGCTGGGACTTGATCATTGCAATGGATCGTGAGAACCTGGCTGGTATTGAGCGTATTGTAGGGGATGACCCAGAGCATAAAGTGTGGCTTCTGCTGTCATTCGCCGGAGAAGAGAAGTCCGTCTCGGACCCATGGTTCACACGGAACTTCGCCAGAGCTTATGATGACATTCTCCGCGGTTGTGAAGGTCTGCTTGGGAGTCTGCTGGGTGAGTGAAGGGTATTATCGCTTCTTGTGTGCTCGAAATTGCTCAAGCAGAGCCGATATTCAAGCAGAGCGGCACTCCAGCCTGCCCCTAATGCCCCAACTAAGATAAAGACCCGTTTTTCTTAGTGCCTTCATAAGCCGACAAAGGTGAGAAGGCTTCCCGCTGAAGTATTCCCGTTGCTGTCCCAATTGAACGCTCAATCAACCCCAACAGTCGGTTAATACTCATAAAAACGAATAATGTCTGAAAGAGCTTTGCTGTGTTAGAATCAAATAAAAAAGAAAGGCCTATAAACTAATATGGAAGAAATAATAGCGGACATGAGCGAAGTATCAGTTAACCCCGATAAAACTGTAGGAGTTGACCAGGCTGGAGAACCCCGAACGGCAGAGGACTCTGCTCCGACAGAAGCCCCCGCTCCAACAGAAGACCAGCTTTCAAAAGGCTCAGGGGACTTTACCCCCGAAGAAAGAGCGACAATAATAGCGATGGCGAAAGAAGTTGGCTTTGCAAAAGTAGCGAACGAATTTGGCATTAAAGCGCGACTGATAAGTTACTGGGTTCAACAGGAAAAGAAGAGAGCGGCTAGGCCGACGAAGCCATCAAGGCCGTCAACGTCGCCAAAGCCTAAAGCTAAGGTGAAGGGTAGGAGTTCAAGTCGTACCCTTGTGAAAGAAGTTGCGCGGCCCGAACACATAGAAGGTGCTCCATCTGTTGCGGCAGTGCCGGTGAAAGCCATTGAGCCGGCCGAACGTAAGGCAGAGAGAACTGTGTCTGCCAAGCCGACGGGATCAGCCCAATCGGCGGAGAGAAGTGAAGCGTTGACTGACAGACAGTCGCTCATTGACAAGCAGGGACTCATTATCGAGAATGCCATTCTGAAGGAAAGGATTTTAGCACTGAACGCCGAGATAGAAAAGCTACGAGCGGCATTGACTAGCCTGATGTGAGTATTTGCTGTTCCAGACGAAGTCCAGTAATGAAGCAAATCCCCGAATAGGTATCGAAGGCCTTCGAAGGCAGTTCTTCGAAACGAATTGAGTTATTTACTGCATGGGTTGATAGCTTCAGCGGCTTGATCGACTTTAACGCTGATAGATGAAGAAAACGGTAGGCTTTGCCTTTGTGTCAGGGGTATATGTAATAAAGTATTCTCATGGAAACATCCTATCCATATGAGGTTATGTGAGGCATTGACGAGACTGATGTAGCCGGATGTTTCGTTTGAGCTGATTCTTGTTAGCGCCGGTTCTTATGAACTCAAGCATGCCGCCTTTGTCCCAGCCAAGGGTGAGTGCTGTTCCAGCCGTTCGCTCATGTCGGCGAAGATGTACACAGAAAAGGGATGTACACAGACTATCCGCAGCTCGGCCGCCTGTTCCTTGCCGGCGGCTCTCCCTGACGGATCGCTCCCAGCCGCAACGCCCTAAGCAGAAGTGAGACCGTCAAATCCGTAGCAGAGCGGTTACTCCGCGGCAATGCGTGCTTAAGCATTTATGATATTTATCATATTTGTGATATTCATGAAGTTTAAGGGGCTTTATTGCAGATGAGCAGACACTTGGGGGCAATTTAGAAAAGGCTTAACTAGAAAACGCAGTGCCGTCCGCAATAAAACGGTAAAAAGCTAGTCAATGATAAGAATTTATGTAGTTTTGTGCATTCTGTGCAGTCTACTTCTGGTTTCTTTCCTAATGTATGTTTGAAAAAAAATTATAAATAATAAAAATATATAAAGGGATAACCGGAAAATGAGTGCACAGGGTGCACAGAATCGGTAAAGTAAGTAATGGTAAGAGTTTTATGGAAAAAGATTAGCTTCTGCTGCTCCAGCTTTAGGGTTCTGTTGGTTCGAATGCACCAATTCTTCTAGCCATAATGAAGCGGCCTTGCTGATAATAGCCGCTTTGTGAGAATGATCCGCGAGAGCGGCGATGGTCGGACGGGGAGCGATCTGAGCCTGACGCGGCCTGACCCTGGGACAGCCGCAACTGTGGACATCCGCCGGCTTGAGCGTGAGCAGCCCCAGCGGAGACACGAGAAGGGGAAATTTTGAAGACTTAACTCATGCTACATGAAAGAGTATGCTCAAATATATCGAGCGCGCTCATGTGGTTTTCTGACGCGCCTGAGAGAATATTTTCTTGAAGGGTTGGTCATGGAATAAAGTCCGGTGAATGTGGTGCAGTCCAGCGATGAAGTAAATCCCCGAATAGGTATCGAAGGCAGTCCCTATCAGAACGCTTCCTCGAAACGAATTAGGTTATTTGCTTCATAGGCAGATAGCTTGAACGGCTTCAATAGCTTTTATCCCTTCAAACACATTAGCGGCCCATATTAAGCCCTGCGTTGAGCAGAGTAATACGTTTCACTACTCTCCCCCCCCCCTTTGGGAGCGCCGTAAAAGCTAAAAAATGAACGTTGAATATAAACGGCATTCAAGAGTATGAAGGAAACAGGATATGGTAAAAAAACAGCGTTATTATTCGTCGTAAGAAACTTTTATCCAGCCGGTATGGTGCCTTCCGGTCTCAGGCAGTTGCCAGTTTTTCAGGCAGTTGCGGCTGAGCCTGTGAGTCTTTCGACAAGCCGGTTAAAAAGTTCGTAGCCCTTCTCAGTGGCGGGGAGTTCTATTCTCAATTCTCCCTTTTCAAAGACGAGCACATTGCGGCTTGGAGCAATATTGCCGCTCGGAACAGCCTGGTTGACCGGCTTCGGTTGAGTCTCCGAAACAAGGCTCTCAGGTTCAACCTGAAGAACCTTTGCGAGTTCAACGATTCTCATGCCTGTTGGGGCGGTCTCACCGCCTTCCCAGCGTCTGAATGTTGCGATTGAGACACCGAGAGCTTTTGCAACATCGATCTGTGTGAGTTTTGCTTTCTTGCGAAGAATACGGATATTGCTCGATATTGGCATTTTTGAGATCACTCTCCTTGAAATGTTCAAGTTTTGATATATTATACCGAAGAAAATATCTTTTATGAAAGTATAATAAAGGAGTAAAAGATGTCAAATATTAAAGTTTATCTTCTCCGTTGTTCTGACGGAAGTCTCTATTGCGGTTGGACGAATGACTTGGAGCACCGGCTTGCCGCTCACAACGCCGGCAAAGGGGCGAAATACACGAGAAGCCGGCGGCCGGTTGAACTGGTCTATTGGGAAGAATGTGAGAGCAAGAGTGCGGCGATGAAACGAGAGTACGAGATCAAGCAGCTCAGCCGAGCGGAGAAGCTGGTGTTGTTTGTGTGCAACTCGAAAGAAAAGCTAAATTCTGGTGTCTAGAGCGATTTGCAAAACAATAAACATATTTTGATGTAAAATATAAATATTATGAATGCATATTCGAATGACTTACGTAAACGTATATAAACGTATAATTGATGCTATAAATGATGGTGATAAGGTTGTTGAGGTTGTAGAACGTTTTTCTGTAGGTGTTGGGTTTGTTTATTCTTTAATTCCTCACTGTCTTATCAATTGATCAAAATTATAACTAGGTATTTGGAATGAATTTATGTAAAGGTTATTTGACGCTACAGAATTTTCGTAATTGTTTGGGTTAATTCCCCTGAAAATTTTATTGCCAACATTTTTACATCTCCAAATGAATCATATCAGTTACGGTATTATCTGCGTAAAAAACGTCCAACTACCCCACCCCCAACGATGAAGGGCAGTATAAAAACCATTAAAATATACACAAAGTATATAATTAATTGCTACTTTCACACCGTAATTATGCCATAGATGCGAATATTTTCTAAGCTCTTCGCTATCATTCAAGGACAAATACAATAAAAATAATAGCTCGTTTTTGAACTTGTTCACTGACGTTGAATACTTGCCGCTTGTGTATGCATCAATCCTATCAAGCATGTTTACCAATTCAAGAATACGCTCTTTGGCAAGGTTTGCATTCCCTCTTGATGTTTGGCTTAACGAGCCTAAACTGAGGACCCGATAAGCACTCATGAGCTTGTTTAAGAAGTAAACTTTCCCTTTAAGCGAGAAATAGATTAACGTGGCGTAATCACCATAAATGCACTTTTCCTGATAAGGAATAGTAACTGCTCCCATTTTCACGCTTTTCCTGAACATTACTGAATTTGTTGCCAGCATCCATTTTTCAATTAACTCTTCTGTCGATAAGTAGCGTGATTCGTCTATATGTCGGAAATATTTATCATGACGCAAAGTTCCGTCTTCATTAGCGTAGTAGGCTGCATGGCCGCAAAGGGAACATTCCGGATGCGTTTCCATGAAGTCAACTTGTATTTGAAGCTTATTTTCATCCGTCCAAAAATCATCACCTTCGCAAATGGCGATGTATTTTCCTCTTGATATTTTCAGAAATTTTTCGGCTACAACATGGTCAAGTCCCAGTTCAAAATGGTTTGTTTCGAGTAAAAGAGGCATGATTTTATCAGGATAATTTTCAGCGTATTGCTTGATGATTTCTTGCTGACCGTCCGTAGAGGCATCGTCTTTTACTATGATTTCGTATTTGAAGCTGGTCTTCTGATTGACTAAAGAGTCGAGGCAAGTTCTAATGTATTTGCGCTGGTTATGTGTGCTACAAAATATACTAACCATATATTGATCCTCTATTGGGTCAGTATCTTGTCTTATCGTAGAGGCACGTACAGCAGTGGAATTGAAAGACATAAGTTCAGTTGGCTTTTGGGAAACCTCCTTACATAATCTATACATAAAATGCCTTCCTTTCTGTTGTTTGTCTAATTTTATAAATTTCACAGCATATTTCATAATGTGAATACCTTCATCTTAGGAACGATGAATATGACTTATTATATCAGCGATCCAAATTTTGTCCATATCCCCAAATAAAATACGAAGGAGTGTAAAATAGCTCTACTAAGCACTTTAATCCCGCTCATTGCTTTTACAAAACCGAAGATGAAAAATTACCGACAAATTTACACGTTGCAGGAGTTTGGGACTGCTCTTTAGAAATTGTGATTACCAAATTATTCGTGTTGAATATGCCCAGATAGATTATGTCTAAACACATTTTCACTACCATCCTTATTCCTATATTTTTTGTGGGGTCATCTTCATTTTGGGAAGTCATCTTGTAATATTCCAGCGGATTAAAAGCTACACAATCATCACGAATACGCAAGATTATCTTGTCTTCTTTTACGAGAATACGCAAGTAAATATAATGCTCTTTACCATCATTAAAACCATGTTTTATGATGTTCATTCCAAATTCTTCAATGCAGAGCGATAACATAAAAGCGCTTCTTTTGTCGAGATTATTTTCGGCGCAAAACAGATGGGCAATTCTTGACATTCCCATAACTTCAAGTTCAGAATCCGCAACAAGTTCCAATTCTTTAGCTGTTTCAGTGTAAAAATTACTGTTCAGCAAGAGACGTTTTTTGAAATTCACGGGGACTTTCTGAATCACAATATAGCCCAAGCACATCAAAGCAAGAATTACACTACTGTAAAGGGTGGCACACCATGGTCCTTTGGAAGTAAATCTCAACGTTGCATAGATTGTACTCAATGGAACAAGTACCTGAATCAAAAATACAAAAATATTCGCCGAAAAAACCCTTTTAACGCCTTGAAGGTAATTAAGAAAGCCAAAAATCAAGACGTAAAACGGTAATGTAAAAGCCATATATCTGACAGCTTCAGCACCCATTGAGAGGATTTGCAAATTTTCACGACCAAGATACAAACCAGCAAAAAATTCAGAGAACACTAGCAACAATACCGAAACAATCGCAGACAAAAATATTCCTGTCGACATTGAGGTTATCTGAAGATCATCGAGCGATTTTTTGTCTTCTTCACCATAATATACGTTAGACATTGCCAAAATCATTTCAGCAGTACCGAGATATAAAGATCCAACAAGACTTTCAATTTGTTTTTGAACCCCGAAGACTGCAAGTGCTTTGCTGCCAGCATAAAAAATGATAGCGTGATTTATTATAATATTTGCAATAGATTTTGACAATCGAGAAAAGGCAGGCATTGAACCACGAGTGAAGATTTCGAGGAACGTTTGAAGAAAGTTCAAAGCTTTGAAATTCAGATGCAAAATTCGTTTTTCTCTCCGAAAGTGAAGCATCAAAACTCCGAAATAAGCAACATAGCTTAAAGAAGTCGCGAGAGCAAGCCCGAACATCTTCATATCAGTGAAAAGTACAACATAAAAATCTCCTGCAATGTTTACAAATGTCATCGCTATTATTGCGTAAACAATACAGGAATTGTCATTATCAATATTCATTAAGACTTGTACAACCTTTGCGCAGCTAAAAAACATAAGCCCTGGAGCGTAACCGCACAGGTAATCAGCGGCGTAATTTGCAGAGGCTGTACCTGGTTTTCCTCCCAAAATCCTCACGATCGAATCTGAAAATATCAGAATCGACAGCATAATCAGCAAAGATACAATCACGGCCAAAACATTTGAAAACGTAAAAACAGAATTTGCTTCGTCAACTTTGCCCTGACCCAATAATTCCGTGTACACGCTTTGAGAACCAACCGCAAAAATGATGCCAACGAGTGTTAATATCAATATTAAAGGAGAAATAAGACTTGTAGCTGCAACTGCATCAACTCCTAGAAAATTTCCCGTTACTATTCCATCAATTAAAGGCCCCAATCTGTAAGTCAAATCTGCAAGAATAAACACAAACAGGGATCTGCGAAAAATTTCTCCTGTTAAACTTTTTTGTTGTATATTGATTTTCAACTCTGAAAATTTCCTTTCATCGTAATTATCTCTATCCCTGTGAACCTTCTTCGACTAAAGTCGAAGGCTTCGAAAGGATAAAAATCCTCGTCCAAGAAGTTTGGTCATGCAACCCTTATTCTTGCAGACGTGTCCACTTCGCCCCTACTGTATAGCCCTGTTAAGGACACAACATTACTTTTTCTCATTATATTTAACGCTCCGTTTACATCGGCGTTGAACTTGTGGCCTTTTGATGTTTTGTACAATCCTCTGTGTACTCTGCACCCTGAAAATTTATTCTTCACTTCACTGTCCGCATTGTACACGGGGATTTCATCTTTGTCCCAAAAACTCGCCTTCGATGCGTAACTCTCTTCCTGTTCAAAATATTTTATTCCGTAAAAAACACACAAGCACTCAAGTTTTTTTCGGAATTTTCCAAAGGGAATGTTGACGAAATTCTGATTGTTCACTCTTCCCATTCTACTTCCCTTTTGAAAGTCCAAGTTGTAACCGCACACCAAAATTCCGATCTTCTCTTCCAAACAGAATTTTATTATCAGTCGGGCCGCCTTGTTCAAATAATCGTTCACACGGTTACTTTTTTTTTTCGACAGTTGTTTTTGGCGATTCGTGATCTTCCGGCTATTTTTTTGTTTGTCATTCAGCCCCCGTAGACGAGCTGTTTCTTTGTTGTACCACTGGTTTATGGCTTTCAATTTTCTGCCGCAGATTATGAATGACTTTCCTGAGGTGGATACACCGTTGCAAGATTGTTCACACCAAAATCTATTCCCAGTGCTTCGTTCGTGTTTAATTCCCTTTGATTTTCTTCCACTTCATATGTGTATTGAATTTCAAAGTACCTGGCTTCTGATTTCGGCTTGATTCTTATCTCTTTTATTTTCTTTCCTTCCAGAATCTGCGGAATTGTTATGGTTATCGTTTTATGTTCTTTCTTGAAGCTGTTGGAGTACGGAATTGTCAAACGATTCCCATTCAATCTTACGAAAAGAGTTGTGAAACCTTTTTTAGAAAGATATTTCGGCAGTTTTACACTGCTTAACGGATAATTATTTCTCTTTGCCTTTTCTAACAACGCAAAAAATGACTGAAACTCTCCGTCAACTTCCTTCAGGATTTGCTGCGCCATATTTGAATTTAATTTTCTGTAATTCGGACTACTCTTAAGTAATCTGTTATTTTCTTTGTAGCTCAAATATTTTTTCTCGCTAAAGTAATGTTGACGTACGTTGTAAATTGCCTCATTAGTTAAATTTTTTGCTATGTGGGACAAGCTTTTAATTATGCGGTATTCTTCCTTTGAGATTTGCTTCACTTGTTGTTTTACTGTCAAATACATTTTTCTCACCTCCTTTGAGGAAAAATTAGCAGATTTTTTCAAAAAGTCAATTATACGGCGGCGTTTCATCTCACGACTAAAGTTGCGAGTGGTTCAAGCCGCTTCCCATAAATACGTTGTATTATAACACGTTTTATATCTTATGAAGACAGGTTCTAAGTAATATCACTCCTTTTTTGTTATTATGTCATAATTCGCAAGAAGACTCTCGTCTCTGTAGGTTGGAGATGAATTGTGCAAGTTGAGTTATGAGAATAACGTGTAAGAAATTCATGCTCCTGCAAGTGCTTCATGAATTGTCCGCCGCTAAAATATTTTGACAAATTTGACAAAAATATTTAATATCGCTATTATTAAAAAAATTAGATTTAATTTGTGGGATTTAACATGGAGAAGTTTTTTGCAACAACATCAATTAGAGCAATTGCTACAGCTTTACCCCAAGAGAAGTTGGACTTGCTGTCTTTGTCTTCGATATACGGAGAAGAGATTGTAAGAAAAATTATTAAGAACACGGGGATCAGCGAGATAAGATTTTGCCCCCCTCTTCCAGAAAATAACCAGAAAACTTCAGCAGATTATTGTATGGAATCAGCCAAGAGAATCTTTAGTGAAGGTAAAATAACGCCGGACGATATTGACGCTATAATATTTGTTACTGAATTTCCTGATCACATCGTTCCTCATACTTCTGCAATTATTCAGGCAAAATTAGGACTTCCGAATAGAGTCATAGCATTTGATATAAATTATGGTTGCGCAGGTTATGTTTACGGAATTTTTCAGGCCTCGCTGTTAATTGAGTCTGGTTATTGTGAAAATGTCCTACTGTGTGTCGGAGATACCCCTACAAAGGCTATAAGCCCGCAAGATAAATCATTGCGAATGGTATTCGGTGATGCTGGAAGTGCAACTATATTATCAAGATGTGAAAATGTGCGCAGAACTGCTTTTAGTTTCTATACTGACGGCGGGAAGGCAAATAATTTGATAATTCCTGCCGGAGCTTTCAGAATGCCTCATCAAGAAGGCGTAACGGATATTTTAACGTTCGATAAAAACGGGAACGGTAGAACTCTTGAAAATATTTTTATGGACGGCATGCAGATAATGGAGTTTGTTTTGAAGCACGTGAAAAATGTCGTCCACAATACTTTGGAGATGTTAAATCTGCCTATTGATGCGATAGACCTTTTTGCGTTTCATCAGGCAAATATTTTGATTTTGAATTACTTGGCACAACGTCTGAAGATACCTCACCAGAAAGTCCCGTTTGGAGCGGCTAAAACAGGTAACACGACCTGCGCTTCAATTCCCCTAATGCTTTCAACTCTTTATCCCGGTATAAATCCATTGCTGGAAAAAGTTTTAATCTGCGGATTTGGAACTGGGTTATCTTGCGCTTCAGGTGTTATTGACCTGAGCAGGACAGAAATTTTTGAGCCGGTTCAAATTTAAGGAGGGATTTTTCAAAATGATTGGGATTGAGAATATCGGTGTTTATATTCCGAAGGACTGCAGGGACAATTTCTCGAAGATTTATGACGGTGAGCCTTTGAACGCTGATTTTGTGAAAGAAAGAGTCGGTTTTCTTGCCACTGCCAGAAAAGAGCCTGATGAAGAAACGTCCGACATGTGCAAAAGAGCATTTTTGGATCTGAAAGGCCGTGTCGAAAATTTATCTGAAGAAAACATAGAATGTATTTGTGTATGTTCTCATAACGGAGATTTTCAGCTGCCTCATACTTCTGCGATTTTGCAGGACAAATTAGCCCTTAGAGGAAGCTGTGCGGCTTTTGACATAATGCTTGCTTGTTCGGGATATGTTTACAGCGTGAATATTCTGCGGAGTTTTATGGAAATGAATAATTTTTCGACAGGGATTCTTTTCACATGCGATCCTTACTCAAAAGTATTGAACCCTAACGACAAGAGTACCGACTTGGTTTTAGGAGACGCAGCGGCAGCCACTCTCCTCAGCACAAACGGCATATTTAGTCTTGGGAAAAGCACTTTTTGCACAAAAGGCAGCGGATATTCTGCCATAATCAAAAGAAAAGATTCCTATCTCGCTATGGATAACCGCAGAGTATTGCGTTTTGTCCTGAGGGAAGTTGCACCAATAATTCGGGAATGCCTGGAGAAAAATCACATTACAGAAAAAGACATTGATCTATGCCTCTTTCATCAGGCAAGCAAATATATTGTTGAACAGTTAGGGGAAAAACTTAGCATTTCACCTGAGAAAGTTCCGTTTGAAGCGCAGAATTATGGGAACACTATTTCGTCTTCAATACCGATTTTGCTTCAGAAGTATCTGGGCGATGAAAGCGTGAAAACCGTTTTAATGAGCAGCTTCGGTGCGGGAATGTCAGCGGCGGCAACTATAATGGAGAGAAAATCATGAAAGCTGTAACCTCAAAGGATATTATAGGACTGGCTGAAAAGCTCAATTCGGACTCAAAAGTTGATTTTGAAAACTTTGACCCTGGCAAAAAGATTTTGGAGCAGGGATTAGATTCCCTTGATCTTTCAAGGTTATTGTTTGAAATCGAAGAAAAATTCCAGATTACCTTTCCCGACGATGAGTTTTCTGTAGCGGAATGGGATACAATCAACAAGATTGTTGAAAAGGTCAACGCGCTAAGGCAAACATCATGAAAAGTTTAATCATTATTGGTGTTGGCGGATTTGCCCGTGAGGTTTACTGGCACGCCCAGCAGACTGGGGAATTTAATTCGGAATGGAAAATCAAAGGTTTTCTTGACGGCGATATTAAACTTTCCGAAGAAGACTACAGCAAACTCCCTGAGGAAGTTCCGCTGCTCGGTGATATTGACAGTTATCAGATATGTGATGATGATGTATTCACGTGCGCTGTCGGTATGCCTGAAGTCAGAATAAGATTAATCGGGAAAATGTTAAGCAGGGGAGCAGATTTTGTCAGCATCATAAACCACCGTTCGATTGTTTTTCCAACAGCTGAAATTGGCCGCGGCGTGATTATCGGACTGGACAACGGAATAGGAGATCATGTCAAAGTCGGTGATTTTTCCGTGATAAACAATGCAACTTATCTCGGCCATGATGTTACTGTAGGGAAATATTCCTGCATAATGTCTCATGTTGATATAGGCGGCTATGCTCAAATCGGCGACAATGTTTTTATCGGCAGCCATGTTTCAATTATTCCCAAGTCAAAAATTGGCGATAACGCATACATAGGCACAGGCAGCGTGGTACTGAAAAAAGTGAAAGCAGGCGCGAAAGTTTTCGGCAATCCTGCAATTGACATCAAGTGAAGGCGGTAATAACTTTGAAGAAGGAAGAATTTATCAAAACTCTCAAAGAATTGATGGATACGGACGAAGAGCTTACCTTGAACACGGAATTAAAAGAAATTTTAGAATGGGATTCTGTAAGCATGGTAGCTTTCTTTTCGTTCTGCGGCCAGAGATTAGAGGAGAGTGAATTACTTATGCAGAAAATTGAAAACGCTGCAACAGTAGGAGATCTGTATAACATCATAGGTGCAGAATAATGCTTACTGTAGTTGAAAACGCAAAAATAGAAAGCCTTTGCGCTGTCGTGTCCAGCAAAAATATTACGGTTGAAAAGCGTCTGGAAAATCTCATAGACAGCAAGAAAATTTCCCGTCTGAAAAAAATTACAGGATTTGACAGCTTCAGTGTTGCTGAAGAGGAAATTTGCGCGTCAGACTTTTGTGTGAGAGCCGCAGAAATACTTTTTGACTCGGAGCAGGTTCGCCGCGATGAAATTCGTGCTTTAATTTTCGTGACTCAGACTGCTGATTACTTTATGCCTTCAACAGCTTGCACTCTGCAAAAACGTCTGAATTTGCCTAATGATATTGCAGCATTCGACCTTTCGTTGGGCTGTTCAGGCTTTGTCTACGGCCTTTATGTTGCTTCGTCAATGCTTCAGAACCTGACTGACGGAAAAATTTTGCTCCTCTGCGGTGACACCTCAACACGAAATATTTGTCATGATGATACTTCTTGCCTTTCAATTTTCGGAGATGCGGGAGCAGCGGCAGTAATATCAAAAAGCGCAGGCAAAAAAATATTTTTCAATTTGCAAACGTTCGGTGAACTTTCAGAGACGATTATAATCAGGAGAGGAGCTTACCGAAATCAGCATCTTGTGGAAAATAATTCGCTCGATGTCCGGGAAAATTTTGTATTCATGAACGGCTTGGAAGTAGTTAATTTTTCCTCAAAATATGTGCCTCAAAATATTGCGGACTTAATTCATTTTGCAAAGGCTGATATTTCAGAGATTGGAGCATTTCTGCTTCATCAGGCGAATAAATCAATTGTAGAAAGCATTGCCGCAAAACTACAAATACCGTCTGCAAAAGTTCCCTTTAGAGCGTCAAATATCGGTAACACAAGTTCAGCGTCAATTCCTTTGATACTGTCAGAAATGAAGCGGCTTAATGAGCAGACAAATTTTTTGTCCCTCATCAGCGGCTTTGGCGTAGGAATGTCAATCGCTTCGGCGGTCATTGATTTCTCAGACTTATTGTGTCTGCCTACTGAAAAATTAGTAGGAGGTAAAAATTCATGAAGTGTTTTGTATGCAACGGAGAAATGAAACCGTATTTCGTGAAGAAAATCGGAGTGAAATATCTCCCTGGCCTTGATACCTTTGAGTATGTACGCTGTGAGCACTGCGGATTAACGGTTTCAAAAACTCTCTACGAAATGTCCCACGAAGAATGGAGCGAATTTAGCTATAACGCCCATAAAGATTATTTCAACGGTGTACTGAAGTATGAGGTGCTCGATCCCAAATGGCTGAGGCGTATTGGGCGTATTGATTTTCAGGCAGGTCTTTTCGCTGAACTTCTGAGCCTAGGAGTGTTTCAATACGGCTGGAATACAATGGATTACGGAGCGGGAGACGGCAAGCTCGCCAATGAAATTAATGACAGA
Source organism: Synergistaceae bacterium (assembly GCA_017448375.1). Lineage (GTDB taxonomy): Bacteria > Synergistota > Synergistia > Synergistales > Aminobacteriaceae > JAFUXM01. The sequence goes on from JAFSLR010000313.1 coordinate 57,826, forward strand.
ACTGGCGTGCCATGGCTGAAAAAGTTTGACGAATACATGGAACCTTCAGGCGAATATTATTTAACGCCTGAAGAAGTCAGAGAGGGAAATTTTGATTTCATTGTGTCATCTTCAGTTTTTGAGCATTTGCTGGGCAACAGAGGAGAAGTCGAAAAAATTATGGGACTTCTGAAGCCTGACGGGATTATGGGTCTGCATACTTTGATTTGCGAGGAAGTTCCGCAGGACCCGGAATGGTACTATCTTCTGCCGGTGCCTGTTCATTGTACGCTCTGGACAAATAAAGCCATGCAGATAGTTTATCAGAAAAACGGATTTATCGGTTGCAGTTACAACGTGGAGGCTCAGATGTGGCTTTTCTTCAGGAATTTTGAAGCCTGGAAAAAGTTAAATGAGGTCAAGCATCAATTGCATGGGACGTGGATTTTCAGCGAAGATTTCGTTGATTACTGGAAATGCAAACCATATAGAACAAAGAATGCCTGAAGCAATATATGTAACAAGTCCTTCAATGCCTCCGTTCAGTGAATATTCGGATTTAATTAAAGAAATCTGGACTAATCACTGGCTTACAAACATGGGGAAATTTCATCAGGAATTTCAACTAAAACTGCAAGAGTATTTGAGTGTTGATAACGTTGATTTATTTACTAACGGGCATATGGCGTTAGAATTATCACTACAGGCTTTATTAGAAAACGTTGAAAAGGGCGCGGAAATCATCACAACGCCTTTTACTTTTATTTCAACGACACATGCAATAATCAGGGCTGGGTTTAAGCCGATTTTTTGCGACATAAATCTTGATGATTTTACGATAGATGCTTCAAAAATTGAGCCACTTATAAATGAACAAACTTGCGCGATTGTCCCTGTTCATGTTTATGGCAATGTCTGTAATGTAGAGGAGATAGAACGCATAGCAAAAAAACATGGTCTGAAAGTAATATACGATGCTGCGCATGCTTTTGGAGTCCGCTATAAAGGCAAAAGCGTTGCCCATTTCGGGGATATTTCGATTTTCAGTTTTCATGCAACAAAAGTTTTTAACAGCATTGAAGGCGGAGCAGCCTGCATCAAGGACAAAGACGTTGCGGAAAAAATTTATCATCTCAAGAATTTTGGAATTACAAGTCCTGAGAGAGTTGAATACATAGGCACTAATGCAAAAATGAATGAGTTTTGTGCTGCTATGGGAATTTGCAACTTGAAATATTTAGAGGAAAATATTGCAAAGAGAAGAAGAATTTATGAAAAATATATTGAATGTTTGTCTGATGTTCAGAGAATAGAGATACATTCCATTCAAGATAATACTGAAGCGAATTACTCATATTTCCCTTTATTATTCACTGATGAAGCGTGCCGAGACAGAGTATTTCGATGTTTAGCAGAGCATAGCATTTACGCGAGGAAGTATTTTTATCCGCTGACAAGTTCTTTTGAATGCTTTAGTTTTGATGAGAACGAGACACCGATTGCATTAGATGTTAGCGGGCGAATTTTAACGTTGCCGATTTATTCAAGGCTCTCATTGGCTGAAACTGAAAGAATTTGTGAGATTATGCGCAGCTGTCTCGGTTACGAAAAGGCAGGTTCAAGTTGAATAAACGCTTATAAAAGTACTTCATCTCGTCTGATTAAGAAAAATTTTCCTATCGTTCGCAGTAAACTTTGGAAGGAAATGTTTTGGTCAAGAAGTTTTTGCCTGATTACTACTGGTGGCGCTCCTATAGAAGTTATAAAGAAATACATACATTCGCAGGGTAATAGAAATGAACAGGGCATATAAATTCCGAATATATCCGAACAAAGAGCAGAGAATAATGTTTGCCAAAACCTTTGGCTGTGTTAGGTTCATATACAACCGAATGCTGGCAGACAAGATTGCTCACTATAAGAAAAAAGGCCAGACAACTTCAGACAACACCTGCACAGTATAAAACCGAGTTTGAGTGGCTTAAAGAAGTGGACAGTTTAGCATTAGCCAATGCCCAGTTAAATCTTCAGTCAGCATACAAAAATTACTTCAGCCAAAAACGAGTAGGCTTTCCGAAGTTCAAGAGCAAGAAGAAAAGCCGAATGCGTTATACAACGAACAATCAAAACGGGAGCGTGAGGATAGAGAACGGGAAACTCAAGTTGCCGAAAGTAGGCTTTGTGAAGATAGTACAGCACCGCCCGATGATAGGGAAGATTAAGAGTGTAACGATTGAGAGGACACCGACGAATAAATATTATGCGAGCATACTTGTGGAGTACGAAAAACAAGTTCCCGAAGTAGAATTGCATAGGTTTATCGGACTGGATTTCTCAATGCACGATTTATACGTAACATCAGAAGGAGAAAGGGCGAACTATCCAAGATTTTTACGAAAGAGTGAAAAGAAACTAGCGCGTTTATGTAGCCGTCATTCAAGGCGGAAACTAGGAAGTCAGAACCGCGAACGTATGAGACTGAAAGTGTGTCTAATGTACGAGAAAATCACCAATCAACGGCTGGACTTTCTGCACAAAAAGTCATATGAATTATCTGAGGATTATGACGCGGTGTGCATAGAGACACTGAACATGCAGGCGATGAGCAGGACATTGCACTTCGGGAAGTCAGTAGCAGATGACAGCTTCGGAAAATTTCGGGATATGTTGGATTACAAGTTGTATTTTCGCGGTAAAAAACTGGTGAAAGTAGACAAATGGTTTGCGTCCAGCCAGTTATGCAGTAAATGCGGATATAAGAATGTCCAAGTGAAAGACCTGAAAGTGCGAGAGTGGAAATGCCCGTTATGCGGAACAGAGCATGACCGAGACATAAATGCGGCAATAAATATCTGCGAAGAAGGAAAACGAATTACCTTCCCTTCGGGGCTGCGCTATGGGACTACGGGAAGTTACGCCTATGGAGAAGATGTACTGCGTCCTTCGGCAAGACGACTCCAGCTAGAACATCGGACTGTAGCGCAATCTTCGCTGAAGTAGGAAGCCGCCACTTCTATAAGTGGCGGTAGTTCACAGTATAAAATTTAACTTCATATGCTTAATATGTTTTTAAACATATGATTCCATTTTGCGATGCGCAACCGCTGACCCGAAAATCTTCGCTAAACATGCAAAGCCCGGTAACGCCGTATTCCGCTCGGTCATAAATCCCCTATCTCAAGAATACTGAATGTGGCTGGCAGATTGACCCGTTAGGGCCGCGAAGCACAGCCAATATACTCTGTGACCGCTATCAGAAACCTCTGTTTAAGGTGCTTGCACTCATGCTCAGATGATAAAATTGAGGGCGAAATGATGATTTAGGAAAGGATGGTATTATGTTACGCAAGATTTTGACAGTAGCGTTACTGCTGGCGTTGTCAGCTGTTACTTCTGAGGGAGCTGCACCGGATAAGGACATTATTATTGTATACACCAATGATGTTCACTGCGGAGTTGAAGATAACATCGGCTACGCAGGGTTCGCATTCTACAGAAACGAGATGAGGAAGCTCACGCCGTATGTTACGACAGTCGATGCCGGCGACTTTTCACAGGGAGCGACAATAGGAATGCTCTCTCAGGGACGCTACATAGTCGAAATCATGAACGCAATTGGTTATGACGTTGCCGCGCCCGGTAATCACGAATTTGATTACACAATGGGAATGTTCGAGAACTTTAACAAAAATCTGTCATGCGGCTTTATTGCATGCAACATCAGGACAGTCTCGGACGACAAATTAATTCTCCCTGCCTATAAAATCCTCTCATATGGAGATGTCAAAGTAGCTTACATCGGAGTGACCACACCTGACACGATCGCAAAGTCTACACCGACATACTTCATGGACGAGGCAAGGCAGAATTACATATACACGTTTGACGGAGATATGACAGGCGAGAAATTAATTGCGGATATTCAGAAAGCTGTTGATGAAGTACGCGCAAAGGGAGTTGATTACGTTATCGTTGTTGGTCATTTAGGCGAATATGACGATGCCTTGACTGAAGCATGGACTTCACCGTTCATAGCAGCGAGGACACATGGAATTGACGCGTTCATAGACGGACATTCTCATGAGGTAACACCTGAGCTGAAGATTAAGAATGCCGAAGGGAAGGACGTAATAATCACGCAGTCAGGCACAAAGCTGAGGCATATCGGTCTGGTTACGATTGAAACAGATGGGAAAGTTTCATCAAAGCTCATTGATTCATCGAACGGAAAAGATGAAGGAATCGACATAGTGATTCAGAATATAAAAGGCAGGTTTGAGGAAACAATAAAATCTCATCAGGGCTATACGAGTTTTGATCTTGTAGCAGTCGATGATGAAGGCAAATGGCTTGCGAGAGATGCCGAGACGAATCTTTGCAACCTTCTGGCTGACGCTTATCTTGAAGCTGCTTCGATGACGAAGACTGGCAGCGCTGATATTTCATTCATACATGCGGGGGGTCTCCGAACGAACATAAAGGCAGGCGAGATAGCCTTCAATGACGTAATCTCAGTTCTGCCGTATGGAAATACTGTATGTATTGCCGAAGTGAGCGGTCAGACGATACTTGATGAGCTTGAATTTGGAGCGAGAACAGCACCGGGAAAAAACGCAGGTTTATTACATGCCGCTGGACTGACATACACGATTGATTCAAGAATCCCTACGCCGGTGAAAGTCGATAAGAACAACATGCTCGAAAGCATTGAAGGGGAACGCAGAGTTAAAGATGTCAAAGTGAAGGGCGAAGCGATTGCCCCTGAGAAAATCTATAATGTAGTGTCAACTAATTATGTTTTTTTCGAGAAGGGAAACGGTCATGTTTTCTCAGGAGCAAAACTAATTGAGGCAGATTTCGCAACCGATGCTGAAATTTTGGGGTGTTACATAAGGAAGCTCGAAATTATTCCCGAAGCGTATGGGAACACAAAAGGTCAGGGAAGACTCAAAATAATCAAGTAGAAGAGAATAACAATTACTTAGGGCAGTTTCACAAACTCGGTTCTGTCCTTTCTGCCTTTGCCCTGAACATACAGAACGGTGAAGTCTCCTAATATCCTTATATCTTCAACGTTCGCGCGGCTAACCTCTATAGTCCTTAACCCACCAACGCTCATCAAAGCCATGATCGCATAGTTCCTTTTGCCTTCCAAGGTTTCACGTTCTATTGTGCTCAGCACCAGCTTTAACAGCTTTGCGCCAAGGAAGTCTCTCTTGTGTCCTCTTTCCTGTCTTGGAGCTTTTACGCCGACGGCCACATTCGGAAAAATGTTTTTCTGCTCACACCACGAGAAGAAACGACGAGTAGCGGCAAGATAGAGAGCTATTGTTGCGGATTTGCAGCTTCGAGCTTCTAGTGTCTTCTTGAATAAGAGAATATCGTCATATTTAGGTTTAGAGATATTATTGCTATGAAGAAAAGAGAATAACTGTTTTAGAGCTCTACGGTAAGTAGCCATAGTCTTCTCAGAAACGTAAAGGAATAAGAAGAAGTCAGTTAAAAGGTTATCACAGAAAGACTTAATATCATAATACTGTTTTTCTTCTAAGTTCATTTATCCCTTTCGCTCCTTAACAATTTGAGTATAAATATTATACATTTTGAACTCCAAAACTGTAAAACGGGCAGTAACACAGAAATTCGGGGCAGATTCGGTTTCTATGTTTTCTACGGTTTCTACGGACACGGCAGAATAGACTCACTACCGACATTAGTTTTATGAACTGATAAGGCGGCCAAGTGCCGATGCTCCAAAGTTCCGGCGTTGACAGACACTCCCCCTTTATCCATTTACACACGGTGAGAAAAGCCGTTTTTATTTTTTATCCCTGATCAGCCGCGTCTGTGTCTGAACCGGAAATGTCCTCACTGCTTTCCTTGGGCGGAATCTTGAGAGTGATTCTTGTAGCGTAAAGATTGCCTGAGCTGACTGCGCTGTCCTTAATCGTACCTTTCCTGTTATTTACTGTGAATGACTCTTTTGCCCAGTAGCGGCCATGAGATGATTCTATTTTACGTTCTTCTGTGTTTGCGTCCTCTGTATTTGCGGCAACAGACACAGAACCCACAGAACCGATGGCGGCAAAAAGAACTGTGATGACTATCAGTAAAAATTTTTTCTTCATGATCTGCTATCATCCTTGTGATAATTGAATCACTGTGTCCGTAATCATAAGGGTTGACGCGGTTTAAGTCAACACGCACCAACACACAGGGGGCAAGATGAGGCAGTCGAGGGCATGTCAAAACGGCACTTTTAAGGCTACTCAGAGGAAGGCAGAGGATAGAACACTCGATGGGGCTTTTCTGAATCGCAATTTAGGGCTTCTACGCAGAACGGGGTAGATCCAACAACGGCTGAAAACGGCTAAAGCCGCGAGAGCCGTGATGAAACCGCTAAAGGGCCGACCAAGAAGGGCCGATGCGCCCGAACCGCCGAACTTTGCAGGGGCGGAGGGAATTTGCTTGCCTGCGGTTCAAGCCCTCATCGAAGTAAACTAAAATCCAGATGGAAGGCCTTGATGTTTTTACGAATCAGCAAGACCGCAGCAGCAAGGCCATGTCCCATCTTGCTTATAATTGTGGAAACATCATTTGTTCAACAGAATGCCCTTATAATACTTACGGAAAGCTTCATCGCCTATTTCCTGACGCTTTTGCCATACAGCCTTAGCAGTCTTACCCGTGACATAAGTCATTCGGTCATCGTCATCATCCGTAACAGCAAAATATGCGTCTTGAGCCGCTTCTTGTGCATCCTCGATGTCATTCAAATCAGGCATCAAAAACTGAACCTGCTTGTCCACATATTCTTTATACTCTTCAGGCATTGTTCCGCCGCCTTCCATTTTGAAGCCGGTCTTAACGACTCCAGGTACAAGCGTCTTCACACGAATATTGAACGGCGCAAGCTCGAAATAAAGCATTTCGCACATTCCTGTGACTGCCCACTTGTCCGCCGCATAAACGCCGTCAAGGATTAAACCCATCTCACCGGCCAGTGATGTTGTGGTCAGGATAGTTCCGGATTTTCTGGCCTTGAAATGAGGAATGAATGCCTGTGTTACACGGATCATGCCGAGAATATTTGTGTCAATGGACTTTTTCATCATGGCTTCGTCCATATCTTCAAATCGTGCTTTCATTCCATAACCAGCATTATTGAAGAGAACATCGACATTGAATTGTTTTAGCACGGTTGAGACAGTTTCTTTGACTTGCGTCGGATTCGTAATGTCCAAAGGATATAAAGCTACGTTCTTGTAGCTTGTCAGCTCCCCCAGCTCTGCTTCTTTTGAGGGATTTCGCATTGTTGCAATGACCGTCCAGTTCTTTTCTGCAAAGAGCTTCGCCGTTGCTTTTCCAATCCCTGATGATGCGCCTGTGATAAAAATTGTGTTCATGTTTAGACTCCTTTCCCCATCTCATAAGCCTTCTGCATCGTAGCTTCGGACTTCCTCACATCTCCCGGCTCTCCAGTTTCAAAACCGAACAAATAGCCGCCTTCTGTGACTGTCTCATCGTAGCAGGCCAGATAATTGCGGAAGCTGTCCAGCATCATCTTGCACCAGCTTTCATCGGGGGACATGCAGGTGCTAAGAAGATAGAAGACTTTATTATGCATTGTGGAAAGCAAAGCATAGGTTCGATCAATAACAGCCTTTAATTGAGCCGTCCATGTGTAGTAGTAAATTGGCGAAGCCAAGACAATAACATCGGCTGACAGAATTTTACTGTAAAGTTCTGCCATGTCATCGTGTTGGACGCATTTCCCGCCGTTGCGCTGACAGCCGTTACAGCCGAGACAGCCCTTGATGGTTTTATCGGCGATATTGATTTTCTCGACTCTGTGTCCGGCTTCTTCTGCGCCACGCGCAAATTCATCACAGAGAATGCTCGTGTTCCCGTGTTTCCTAGGACTACCCATGAGGATTAAAATATTCGACATTTTTTATTAGTTCTCCTAATTTAAGTTTAAAAAAAAATCTTAGATATTATTATACATTAACAGTGAAGAGATATTGAAGAGACCGGCCATGAAGGGCTGAAGCTGCTGAAGCTGCTGAAGCGCCCGAGCCGCCGAACTTTGCAACTTCGGTACGTATTTCCATTCCGACGTTTCACAGTAAGAACATGTCTTCACAAAATCGACAAATTGTGATAAATTGATTTCATCGTAAAAAGAAGGAGATATTAACTCAAACTTCCCATAAGGATTTGATCGCTTCACCTTTGTAAATAAAGGCATATTGGCGGGGTTCATGCCTGCATTGACCCTGCTTTGACCAGTTAGGACGGCGTTATCCTCATTAAAGACTTGAACATTAATGTGTTCAAGTTCTTCGGAGAAATAGTTAAGAGTTCCATTCTCAATGGCTTTCAGGTATTCTCCTTTGGTCTGCTTCATTCCTGTCATGTGAATCAGAACAAAAGAATCATCGAAGATTCTCTCAAGGTGAACAACGTCTTTAGCGACCGATAAAAAATCTATATGATAAAATATTAACTAATTGGTTAATATTTCGGTGGTGGTGTTTTGGTAATAAAGTATGCAAATAAACGTGTAGAAAAGTATTTTAGCGATTACAGCGAAATGAAGAAAAAAATTCCTGCTGAGTGGGTCAGGAATATCAAAAAGCATATTGACAGAATGAAAGCTGCTGAAACATTCGGCGATTTTCTTTTGTTAGGTCTGGGGCATCCCGAACTGCTCAAAGGGCAAGACGCAGGAAAGTATTCGATTCATGTTACAGGGAACGTAAGGCTGATCGTGAAGCCTTATGATGACGGCAAAGCTGTGATGATTTGTGAAGAGATTGTAATGGAAGGAGTAGTTGATTATCATGGCGGCAAACAAACTTGGTATATCTCCTGATTTGTTGATTCACCCAGGTGAAACAATTTCTGATATTTTAGGAGAGCGCAAAATCACTCAGAAAGAATTGGCGCAAAGGGCAGGAGTATCTGAGCCGTTTTTAAGCGATGTAATTCATGGGAAGAAAGACATTTCTAAAAGGTTAGCCGTTGGGCTTGAGTATGCGTTAGGAGTTCCGAGTTCATTCTGGCTGAACTTGCAGGCAAATTATGACGCGGAGTTTCTCAGGCTTCATGAAGAAGCTACAATTCAAGCTGAAGAAAGAAATGTCTATAAGAGCATTCAATCAGATTTAGCGATACCGGCGAATTTGACTCAAGACCAAATAATTATCTGGTTGAGAAGACATTTCAAGGTCAGCAATCTAACGCACTTGCAGGAATTGACTAAAAAGTCTTGATGAGATTTTGGGGAGTGTTGCCTACTACCGCATCTCCCGTTTGTACTTATAATACGTGTTATGGCTCACATGGAGTTCTCCGCTGTTAATCACAGCGATAACTTCCTTGTCTTTCAAGACCCCCTCGAAGCTCCGGCTGAACTTCCGAATCAGCGCCTTTATCGGCTTTTCTTTCTTCCTAGCCATTCCAGGCCGATACCCACCGATCTGTTTGCCATTCCGTCTTGCAGTCTCGAGGCCTTCTTTTGTTCTTTGGCTGAGGTCGTCAACTTCCTTCTGCGACTGTTCAAACGCGAATTTTATCTGCTTCTCCGCCAGATTAAGAACATAAGCATTAAGGGCGTCAATTATTGTCTGGAACAGCACGTCAGCGAATGGCTCTCCTGTGTTTACCCTCAGATCAACCTGCTTATCCAGTTCTTTTCGATAGGTTTCAGTGTCAATATGGCGTTCATTTAGGAAGACCAGGTTGATGCCTTTGTCGTAAAGTTCCTGGTAAAGTTTGAACCCTTCAACGGCATTCCGGCTCATGCGGCTTACGCTATCGAAAATGATGGTGTCGCCAGCTCGAACCATCTTGAGCAGCTTCTCGAACTTCGGTCTTGAAGCATTGCGGCCGGTGTAAGTTTCTTTAATTATCTCGGCTGACGGATTGTAAGCCAAGATATTTCTGACCTGACGCTCGATGTTCTGTTTCTTGGTGCTGATTCTTGCGTACCCCCAGATGCGCTGCATGAAAGCTGCCCTCCTTTAATACTCCTTAATACCACTCCAACGTCCGTTGAAGTTGTTATTTAGTATTTTAGGTGAAGAATTTTCTGTGTCAATGGTTTTGGTAGTTCACAGTTTAAGGGTGAAAGTGGTATCCGAAAAACGGCATATGGGAAATTGGCATACGATGATTCTGGAATAGATATGGCTGTGTTCATCGTTAAGATCGAGGCCGATACTTCGGAATACTTCGGAAGTTCGCAAGCTTATTTCCCTTCAACGACATCACGCGGCTTTGAATGGGACTTTGAACGGCTTAATTCCTGGCGAAATACCGAGGCTTGCTGGGACACACCGAAGAGCCGACTGTCTCCTTACTCTCCAGCTTCCCTCAGTACAAGACTTTGAATATTCTCGCTAACATACAGCCCTTGTGTTATTACCGATTCCATCAGAGGCTTCACCTCCTGTATAAGTCCTTGCTTCTTAGCCTGTATCAGAATGCCCAATGTTCCTGTTGTCTTTATTCCCATAAATTTCGCTGTCTTTTTAGCTACGTAACCATCCATTATGACGAGATCAGCACATACTTCTTCTGCAAGAATCATAACTTCAACTTCTCCTGCATGTAGTCTAGCTCGGAAGTCTCGCTTGCGTTCCTCTTGACTAATAGGCTTGATA
>JAFSLR010000042.1 GCA_017448375.1 Synergistaceae bacterium
AGAGTTTTGTTACGATGTAGCCGGTTGGGAATGAGCCTATCAAGTACGAGACTATTACCCATAAAATTATACTTCGCATGAAATTTTCCCCTTTCTGTTTTTACCTCTCCCGGCCTCCCCTACGTTAGGGGAGGTGTCATGCAATGACGGAGGGGTGATGTATTTTCCGGTGTTATGCAGTGCCGGAGGAGTCTTTACCGCTTATACGGTCAGAGCCTTCTTTAATTCCGAGACCCGAAAGATCTTTGTCCTTGAGTATATCCCATTTGAAATTGAGCACAAGAAGGAATAACGCCGAAAACGGATCAACTCTCCAGTTCCTGTTATCGCTGAAGCTGTCATGAAGCGTCTTTAACTGCCGGAGTCCTTTGTCTTCATTGTCCATGTCATCAAGAAAGCGTTTAACCTCCGATAACGTATCAATCCCCGAAGCCCTCAGAACGTTAGCCAAATGCGAGAAACTTTCACGGAGATAATTTGCGTCCGGCGTAAACTCAGGGAATCCCGCCGAAATTGCGTTATTGTTCCATTTCCCCAATAATGACGGGTCATCGTGAAACAAGCGGTACAATTCCTCGTCCGTAAAGAGAGTTTCAGCTGTTACGGGTTCGGGAGTCTTTTTTGCTGACGGGGGGACTAAGAGCGACTCATTCTTTATCTCATCACGGAGAGTCAAGAATCCTTTGTCGGCCTTCTCAAGCATAGCACCCAGAAGGAACAATTCCCGCGTAAATTCTTCCTCTGATGAAGTGCCTACGGTCTGACTCACTTTCGGGACTATCGTAGCCCAAGCCTCTTGAAGAAGCGTACGGATTTCGAGACGGAAATTAAGGTCTTTATACTTCTCCCATTCTTTGAGGGTTGAGCGCGATTTCGACAATGAAAGAATGTAAACGACAGCAGGATAACCGAATCTTCCGGGGTCTTTGAGGACTCTTGAATTTGAAGGGAGCGAGCGCGAAGAGTCAACATCAAATTCCGACCTTATGAGCGACTCAATTCTCAGTACATCAGCCGGAAACCTCAATAATACCCTTATCGTAACCAAATCGACTCCGGGCAAATCATTTTCCTCAAGCGTTGAGAGAATCCGCAAGAGTTCAGCGGGTGGTTCAGCCCATCCGTCAATCGCGTAAAATTCAATGCCTTCAACTTCTACAAGGTCTTGAATCAGGTTTCGTATTCTTGCGGCGTATTCCTCATAAAGTTTGAGGCTCTCTACGTATCTTATTCCGATTTCGTCAATCCTGCGCTTATTCATGCGGAAATTTTATCACAATGCTGAAGCTAAAACGCTATATCCCTGAAAACAACTTCACCGTTCTTGACCGTCATCAACGGCCTGTAAACATATTCCCCGTAACGCAGCTGTGCTTTACCGTCATGATACGTCCTGTCCCCGAACTGAACCGCAAACTCTTCACGCCTGAATACCGCAATGTCAGCACGACTCCCAATACCGAGAGTCCCCGCGTCAATCTTCATGTGCCTTGCGGGATTTATCGTGCAGAGACGGAACAATTCATCTTCAGGTATTCCGAGCATACTATACTTTGAGAGCTGGCTGGCCATACTGAAAGCTGTGGGACGAAGGTAAACGCTGAGTTTCGTTATGTCGGTCGCTAATATATCCGGCAAAAATCCCTCGCGTATCGCCTTCTCCGCAACGTCAAACCCGAAATGCGCCCTTGCGTCTGAAGCCTCGAATATCACACCGCGTTTTCTCGCCTCAAGTGCTGACTCTTTCACATGGCCGTAAGCGTCAACAATCGTGCTTCCCTTGTTCATGTACATGTGCGTAATCACGTCCCCTTCACGGAGGCATGAAAGCAATTCGGACATTTCAGCCGGAGGGTTAGTGCAGTGAACCATGACTGAGAGTCCGAGCTTGTCCGCAAGCCTCACAGTTTCCCTCAAAGGCTCGTAGCCCAAATCGCCGACAATTTCCGCGCTGGTTCGCAGCTTTAAGCCGAGGAGATTCGCGCCTTCTTCCTCGAACAATTCCCGTATAGCTCCCTCATCATAATGCGACGGGTCAACGTCCTCCATTTTCGCCGGAAGAGAATCGAGTCCCGTTGAGCATACGTTGATATAGGCTTTGACTGTGAGTTTTGCGTTACGGATAAAATCTTTGTGCTTACGGAATGTCATTGCGCCCGTGCTGCCAGCGTCAACGATTGTGGTTACGCCCGACGAAAAGCATACGGCCTCAGCGGGGATTCCGATTTTGGCGAGGGGGTAAACGTGCGAATGATGGTCGATGAGTCCCGGCACTACGATACAGCCGGAAGCGTCAACCTCATTCACGGCCTCAGCGTCAATATTTTCACCGACAGCAGAAATTTTCCCTTCGTCAACAGCAACATCAAGTACATCATGAATATTATTAGCCGGATCTATAACAGTTCCGTTTTTGATTAGTATCTGCATTATTAGCACCTCCATAAAAATATAACCCCGCGAATCTTACTCCGCAGGGTCATTGATTGCATGTGTGAAAATTTACAGCTCGCCTTCTTCGGGTTCGTGGAACTCTTTGCCCTCAAGCTCAGCTTTCTTCTTTGCTTTAAGGTTGCTGATTACCGTATACGTGCAGAACACTACAGCGATAACGAGGAAGGCTAACGATATAGGACGCTCAATAAATATCATCCAGTTACCGTGTGAAGCCTGTAATGCCATTCTCAAATTTTCCTCGAACATTGAGCCGAGAATGAAGCCTATGATTAACGGCGTTGAAGGAATCTTGAAGCACTTGAACGTAAGCCCCAGTAACGCAAAGAACAGTACGCACTGTACATCAAATACTCTGCTGTTGCTTGAATATGCACCTACACAGCACATCACCATGATTATCGGGAGAAGAATATGTTTGGGAATGTCGAGGAGTTTCGCGAAAATTCTCAGTCCTGCGCGTTCGAATATCAGCATGAATATACTTGCCACGATGAGCGCGAAATATATCCCGTAAACATAGACTCCGCTCTTGTCGAAAATCAGCGGGCCGGGGTTAATTCCGTGAACCAGCAATCCGCCCAAGAACACCGCCGCAACCGTATTGCCCGGTATCCCCATGCAGAGCAACGGAACGAGTGAGCCTCCTATAACTGCGTTGTTCGATGTCTCGGAAGCTATTACGCCGTCAATTATTCCCGTGCCGAATTTCTCCGGGTGCTTTGAGCGCGATTTCTCCGCAGTGTAGGCGAGGAGTCCGGCTGTACTTCCACCGATGCCGGGCAAAATCCCGATTATGATTCCGATTATTGATGAGATTATTGCGTTCGGTATCTGCTGTATGAACTCTATCATTGATATTCCGTAGCCTTTGAGCTGATATTTCTTCTGTTCGAGCCTCTGAGCGAGTGTCCTCCGTCCGAAGCCCGCAAGAATTATATCCGTAACCGCAAATACTCCTATCAACAGCACTGTAATCTCAAAGCCATTGAGTAACTGATAGTTCCCGAAAGTGTAGCGTACCTTCGTGTCAATCGGTGCCATTCCGACCATTGAGAGAGCGAGTCCAGTGAGTCCGGCAATGAGTCCGTTGAGCATGTCTTTACCCGACAAAGCCGCAATAATCGTGAGCGAGAACACAGCGACCGAGAAATATTCCGCAGGGCCGAAGAGCAAGCACACTTTTGCGAGCATTGGACTAATGAACATCAGCGCGAGAATGCCGAGAATTGACCCGATGAATGAATAGAGAATGCCCACTCCTAATGCGCGTCCGGCCTCGCCTTTTTCCGCCATTGGGCCTCCGTCAAAAACTGTTGAGATTGAAGACGGTGTGCCGGGAATCTTTAAGAGGATTGCCGAAATGAGTCCGCCCGAAATACCTCCCATATACAGTCCGACAAGAAGAGCGATTCCCCTTGTTGCCTCAAGGCTGAACGTCATCGGGAGGAACAATACGACCGCCATTGTTGCCGAAAGTCCCGGGACTGACCCGAATATTATTCCGATAATCGTACCCGCCCAAATCAGGAACAGGCACACAGGGTTCAATACGTTAGCTAATGCATCTGCTATCATGAATCATACCCCCTAGAATCCAAACACGCCGACAGGTAACGGCATCTTGATTACGTAAACGAAAAGAGCGTCAACAGCAAGCGGAAGAATTACCGCAATCGCCGCAAAAAGCAGAATATGCCTGTTGCTTTTCTCGCTGAACAGTAACATCTGAAGGAACAAATACACTGCGCTTGCCACAACGAATCCTACGGGCTGAAACGCTAACATGTACAGCACCATTAATATTATTGTGCCGATTCCGCCGAACATGTCCTGATCAAACACGATCTTCTTGTTCTCTTCTTTAAGGCCGGTGAAGATTGAGTATAACAGCTTGCAAGCTCCCGTAACGACAATGCACCAGCCTATGAGAGTCGGAACGAACGCTGAGCCTACATCAGTACGAATGACCCTGCGAACGTCCTTAACGAAATAAATCATGGCCGCGCCGAACGCAAGCACGATGATTGAGCATAAAATATCGCGTGTTTTGTTGGTCATGAAAATTTTTCCCTCCTTGTAACAAAAATCCCGCCCGCAATATTCTCATCACAGGCGGAAATTTCTTCACTCTTTCTTACTCGGCTGCTAACCCTGCTTCAAGCTCTTTGACTTCTTCGGGGTCTTCCTTGTTCATCTGCTCTGCGTCCCTGTAAAGAGGCTGTGCAAAGTAAACTCTCAGGACTTCGGCGTATGTCGGGTCATTGAGTACGATCTCTTTGCAGATTCCCGCGAGCTTGTCGACTATTGCTTTGTCGGTGCCTTTCGGGAATTTGATTTCATACTTTTTCGCCGTTACTACTTTGTCATATCCCAGCTCCGTAAATGTCGGGAAATCAATTCCGGGAACTCTCTGCTTTGACATTACCGCGAGGCAAATCAAGTCGCCCTTCTCGATGTAATCCCTAACCTGCATATAGTTTGCCGCGAGAATATCGCACTGTCCGCCCAACATGGCCGCCATTCTCTCACCGCCTGAAGTGCCGATGTTGATGTTGTCGAACTGGACTCCTGCCTGACGCTCTAACATTGTCCCGAGGTATTCAGTTGTTGAGCCGAAAACTGTCGAGTAACGAACCTTTCCGGGATTCTCTTTTGCGTAAGCTATCATGTCGG
>JAFSLR010000314.1 GCA_017448375.1 Synergistaceae bacterium
CAAAATCGCCTATACCATCAATGTTTTTCATGCAGTTCATGAATTTTTCATATGTTTCATTTCCACATACGTCTCTGCGGTGATTGTTAGCGATTCCCGGTATGCATCCCTTGTATATTTTATCAATCAGGTATGTCCTGATTTCTTCAGTATTCTTAATGTCAATAATGTCATCAAGACGACCAACAGAAAGCTCCTTATCGTGATAATTCAGTTCTTCAGGCAACCAGCAAATACGCCGCATCTGCGATAGAAGAAGCCTTTCCAGCGGCGATGCAGATAGCAGGCAGATTCTATCTGCATCAGAACCTTCTTGAAGCTGTGAGAGGCTCACTTAACGGAAATACGTAAAATTGAAAGAACATTAAATTGCAGTCATCATAGCATGAGAACCTGTGCCGACAAATTCTTGCAATTTTGCTCCTGATACTGTCTTGATACGTTCTGCCTTCTTATGTTATAATTACTCGCCGCTAATATTATGGTGATGCGTTGAATAATAACGCTAACAAATTTTGAGAGAAAGGAGCAGGGAAGAAATTGGGTCAGAAGTCAGCAAGCGAAGACGGCAGGATCGACAAGAGCGAAAGTAAACCAGGAGATAAAAGCGGCAAGCGAGATAAGCTCGAAGAAAAGCTACTCAAAGAAATAGACACCCTAAAAGCTGAACTTGAAAAGGCGCAGAAAACCGCAAATGAGAATGCTCAATACAGGGCTTTTGTTGAAAACCGAGTGAACAAGAAAGCGAAGGATTCCGTATTCATCAATTTGTTCACATACCCTGAGTATCAAATGTGGCTCTATGAAGAATTGTTTCCAGAGGACAAGACAATAACTCCGGCTGAGTTGGTACTCTTCAAGGTAGATCACATTCTGATAAATCACCCTTACAACGATTTAGGACTTCTTGTGAGAGGTAAGCTTATCGTGCTTGCAGAGGCGCAGACAAAGTGGAGTGAGAACATCATTTATAGATTAGCTGAGTATTATTTTCAGTCAATGGAAGAATTCATCTATAAGACTAAGATGAATGTCCATAGCACTGCGAAGATTGATATGCTTGATGTTGAAGCATTTGTCATTTATCCCGGAACTGAAAAGATTGAGAATGACGTTATATCTTTGCGGGATGTATTCTTTAACGGATATCCCAGCAAGCCGGATTTCAAAGCACGGATAATTCACGGGGATTACAGTGGCGGCATAATAAGTGAGTACATGAACTTTTGCAGAGTTTATGACGAGCAGAGAGAAATTCAC
Organism: Synergistaceae bacterium; assembly: GCA_017448375.1. GTDB lineage: Bacteria > Synergistota > Synergistia > Synergistales > Aminobacteriaceae > JAFUXM01. The sequence goes on from JAFSLR010000314.1 coordinate 1,261, forward strand.
AAGAACGACATGGATCCCAAGAAAGGGATTGCCAAAACGGTTGAAATTTGTATCGAGAAAGGTTTTTTAAGAAAATATTTAGAAGAGAATAGAGCGGAGGTCGAGAGGATTATGTTTGATATGTATAATCCAGAGTATGTGAAAGAAATGGAACAATTGTCAAGAATTTATGAGACAGAAATATCATTCGGCAGAGATGCCGGTATGCCTGACGCTAAAATCAAAGAGGTACTCATACGCAGACACGGAGTAACCCCGACATATGCGCAGAATCTTCTTGATGATAAACCGAGTACGAGTACAGTGATGGCACTTTAATTAAGAGTAAGGAGGAGGCGATACAAAAATGCAATTTCTACTTTTAGCTTATGACGGGGAAAACAAACTTGAAAAGCGGCTTGAAGTCCGTCCTCAGCACTTAGCCAATCTACCGAGGGATCATGTCATCTGCGCCGGAGGACTGCTGACCGAGGAGGGGCAGATGAAAGGCTCTGCTATGGTTATGGAATTTGAGAACGGAGCAGCTCTCGACGAATACCTACGCACTGAGCCGTATGTTGTTGCTGGCGTTTGGGAGAAAATCACAGTTGAGCCAATGAATGTGGTTATAGCAAAAGAGGCAAGCTGAGACACGTCCAACAATCAGTAATGGCAAAAACAGAAGAGCCATAATTAAAGATACAGTCATGAAAGATGCGGCCATGCATGTAGAATTATTAACAGAGCAAGAAATTCCGAGTATTTACACATATTATATGATACGGGATTTTCCTGAAAATGAGCTGAAACCGTTGTCAGTAATTGTTAGCTCAATTAGACATGGGCAGCTCCTCCCTTTTGGCTTAATTAAAAATAGAGTCTTGCTGGGTTATGCATTTTACGTTAAGGCACGAAATGCTTCAGTCGGTTCTTTCGTCAATGCTGACAGTTCTTCAGGAAAGGTCAGCGGCATTGGTTATCTATGTGATTATATTGCTATCGTACCTTCAGAACGAGGCAAAGGCTTTGGCACAACATTTCAGAAGATGCTTTATGAGAAAGAACTGACAGACGGAGACTTTCTACTGTGTGAAGTAGAACGGGCAGACAAGGCTGTTAATCAACAAAAATACACAGAATGTGAGGAACGCAGAAAAAGGAAAATTCATCATCACATAAAAGTCGGCTGGCGAGAAACGGGCGTGAATGTTTGCACTTTCGGTGTTGAATATCAGCTTCTAGAATACCCACTGAAGGGAATTTTTCATGATAAGGAGACTGTGCGGAAATGGTACTGGGATATATACTCAATGTTACTCCCTGAAAATGTCTGCCGAGAGAAAGTTATTTTTAACTTTCCACAGTAGCACAATAGTCCTGTCGGAATAGCCCGCAAGTAGCCAACGGCACAGCAACATGACTGCTGCGTCTGCACATAAAAACAGCCTCACTGCTGTCATAATATGTTACTAGGAAATAAGGAGTTAGGAGTTCTTTTTGATGCTACTAATGGTTTGTTTGGCTTAATTGTTTAATTGTCTTGTTATTTTGTTCAGTGGATTTCAGCAGAGTTCATCAGTGAGGCTGGTGGTTTGAAGAGTTGATGCGGAAGTTCTGCCACTGTCCATCATTCCACTCTCCTGCCTTAAGAACAGTCCTATCATCCTGCCATACTTCCTTAAGACAATTCTTACAGAGTTCGTAAATAGCTTCTCGCTCTGCCTTCGGCAGATTACTAAAACTCTGACTTTCGTCATTGTCTCCATGACCAGAGCTTGCATAAGGCACATTGAAGATGCGGAGGTAGTATAGTACTCTAAGGTATTGAAGTCGGAGAGTTCGATGTTGCGTTCTGACCAGCATCTTAGCTCAAAATTTTTTATCTACAAGTCGAGAGTTTTGCTTCTTTTTGAGCGAAACGTAAATTGCCCGACAACCCCGAATGTTCGAGCAATTAAAGGGCAAGGCAGAGCCGCGGTAGTTCGCTCTGTATTTGGCTTCAGCCTTCATTACTAAATTTCGTAACACACTTTAACGGATCTGATCATGAGCGAAGCCAAACTGTAGTTGAACTAAATGTAATTCTCTAACGGAGTAGTGAAGCTTAATGTCTTGCGACGTACCGACGCATCGGTACACCGAGACAATAACGTGTGATGATGACTTACCAAGGCTTTACACCAAATCTTACCCTTGTTGTGGGGGTGTGAAAATAATCAGCAATCTCAGATACTTTTTTCCCGTGATCTTCTCCTTCTGTTTTTTGCAATGTATCTCAATCTTACAGATTCTTTATCGTCCCTGCCAGCACGTGAAGAACAAATCATTGCCGCCAGACAAATAGCCAAAGAAATTAAAGAACGCACACGATCTGAACTCGGCCTAACCTGCTCCGTTGGTCTCGGTTATTCCATGACTTTGGCCAAGTTGGCCAGTGAGGAGAAGAAGCCTGATGGATATTTTGAGATTTTAACTCCGAGCGATTTCGTGAACCTGATCATTAACCGCGATGTCGGCGTTCTCTACGGTGTCGGAAAGCAAACGGCCATGAAGTTGAAAGCCGAAGGGATTAATACAGTCAGGGATATTCAGAATAACCGAGCCAAGGTTATGCATATGCTCGGTAACAAAATCGGGACTTATGCGCCCAACTTGTCGGTCGGTATTGACGAACGAGAAGTGACTCCATATGACGAAACTGATGCTCAATCCATAGCAAGGGAAGTGACGTTTCAGCATGATACACAGAATTTTACATTTCTGAAGGATGCGCTTATGCTTCTGGCTGTTTCTTTAGAATCTCGCCTACAGCGTCTTGGCTTTTACGCGAGAACCGTAACATTGAAACTTACTTATTATTGTGAAGAGTATCACACGTTCTCAGAGTGGGGCGAATACAAATTGAGCCTGTGAAATCTTCATGGCAGCTTTCGGCTTGTTCGAGCGATTGAAACAGACGCAACAGGCACAGCCTGACAATAACTTTCGAGGTACGGTGAATATTCCTCCGGTCAGGCTAATAGGAATCAGCTTGCAAAATTTGAGCTTCTCCGGCACTCGTCAATTAACGTTTATTGGAATCGGGCGCAGCAGATGCAGCATCGCTGGGAAAATGCATTGCTGAACCTGGAGCGAAAGTACAGAATGAAAATCATGACCGACCGGCGTGTTGACTTGTACGAAGCTATCGAAGTTATGGAAGATTTCGCACGTGGAGTATAATAAAAAAGAGATTTAATGGTAAAGGATATGGAAGAGATTTTATGGGAAAGAGAATGAGTTTAATGCTATGAGTAAGAAGAGTAAAGCTAAAACGGCGGGCGAGGCCAAGAGCAAATCGACGGCGAAAGTCAATGTGCCGGTCTCTCCAGTCACTCCGGCCATGTCTGCAGCTCAATTAATAATTCAATCCCCGTCCGGCCAAGAAATAACGCCGGAAGATGTCAGGGTCAAGATCAATTCTGCTGTAGGCTCGGTTGAAAAAGTTTATATCCGAGCTGACGAGGGTAAAGCGTATTGGGTTCGAGGAGAAGACGACAAAGAAGAACACGGCGCGGTTGAACTGTGGTAAACAAGGAGACTTAACGATGTCAATTATTACGATGAACGATTTATTTAACTTAGATAATATCGATGATATTGAGGTAGATGCAGAATTACTTGAACGGGCAAATCCTATTTTCAACACAGCAAAAATGACACTCTATCAACTGGCAGCATCGGGTGATGAAGACTCAATCCGTCTGGTTGAAAAACTCGGTCTCACCGAAGATACTCAGAACAGTGCCACAACCACTTCAGACGCGGTAAAACTTCTAATTGAGAGTCTGCTGATGGACATGAGATACCATACGATTGAGAAAATGGCCATGTCGGAAGGGGATTTCACAGAGGTCGATCTTCCCTGCGGTTATTTGCCAAAGGCTTTAAGATACGTAAGGGCAGGACACAGATTCATCGGTCTTGATCTTCCTGCGACAATTGCAGAGATTGAACCCGCCGTAAACACGCTTCTGAACGATGAAGAGAGAAAGATGGTGAAGTTTGCCGGTGTCGATGCCACTAACTATGACTCACTGAAATCCGCATTATCTGATGTAAATGGCAAAGTTGTCATCACAACAGAAGGACTTATGGTGTATTTCAACGATTCAGAAGTCGGGGCATTATGCGACAATGTGAAGAGAATTCTGGACGAACATGGAGGCTGCTGGCTCACCATTGATCCGGAGTGGCTCATGGCTTATCTCCTCGTTGTAAAGGCCATTCTTGGGGATAAAGCTCTGGCTGCTCTGGACTCCATGAAGAAACGGGTAGAGGATAAATCAGACGTAGATGTTAAAGGCAACTCGCTGGTCGTTGATCCGAAAGACATTATTAAAAATCGTCCCAAAGATGATATGACAATTACAGAGGACATCAAAAAGGCTATGAAATTTCTGGCTCAACACGGTCTTAAAGCAGAGAGAATTATTGTTGCTGATCATATGCCTGAGCTTAAAGTATTCGAGAAACTCAAGCCCGAACAGGCAGCAGCCGTGAAAGAAGCCATGAAGCGTAATGCCTACTGGAAGATTATATCAATGGGAACGTCAGCACTCAGAGAGGAAATAGATACGTCAGGCATTGCCGAAAGGAATTTCGATATTAAAGCGCATATTGAAGGAGAAAAACTCTTCATTTCATTGACTGGCAGAATCGATTCTCTGACAGCTCCCAAGATTTTGTCATTCTATGAGAAGACAGCTAGGAACATCAACGTGGTATATGTTGACTGTGCTGATCTTCAGTATATATCATCTGCCGGGCTTCGAGTTCTTCTCATTATGAAAAAGAAGGGTGATATGTTCCTTGAGAATGTACGTCCGCAGGTCATGGAGATATTA
>JAFSLR010000043.1 GCA_017448375.1 Synergistaceae bacterium
AAAGCGCAAGGCACAGGGTTACGCCTCTACCAGAGAAGCCCCGAGCCGTTATGCCACGCGCCGAGTCCCGCCCATTTCTGAAAGCTGAATCCCAGAATGAATTTGATTCTAAGCCTTAGAATCTTTATGCGGTTGATTCAGTTGTCATATTTTCTTTTTGCCTCGTATAGTTTTCTCTTCCGGTACATTTTCATTCCGCCACAAGAAAGCGTGCTTTGAAGCCGTATTCCCGCTCAAAGGAAGCTCAACCCAGCCCCACGGGGTTACGAGTATATATCTCATTGTTATTCCCTGTTCAGAAAGCGCGTCAACATGATTAGAGAATTTCATCACGTCATCAAGTATGAAAGTGTCGCTGATTATCCAGACTCTTTTGCAGGTGTTACGGTTGAATACTGCTGCGTAATCTATTGCCGAACGGAGTCCGCTCTCATATTCCGGGGGAGTTATGCTGATTATCACTGCGTCAGATTTCCCTTCCGGCGTTCCCGAATTGGGGATAACGTCTGCGTATTCTCCGATGTCGCCGAGCCTCTCAATTAATGCCCCGATTCCCGAATCCCCGTCATCATAGCCTTCACCGAAAATAGCCGAGAATATATCATCATCGGAGTCTTCGTTATTTTCTGTTACTTCCTGCATCCATTCCTGAACTCTTGAGATTGCGTCAAGAATGAATTGCGGGTATTCGCTTTCTGAGACTGCCGACAATAATTCGCTTATCATCATTTCGGGCTGGTTTTCGGATTCTGGTTTTTTCTTTTTTCTTTCTGCACACATTGTGATATTCAGCTCCTTTTTGCGTTTGACTGGGCGTTAAGTATAACACAGTGATACGCCTATGATTATTACGGTGCCGATTATTGTTGAAATTATAGTATGTATTTCGCTCTTTCTGATTACGTTCCAGTCGACTGGGGCTTTGATTGCCTCAATGTTGATTTTAACGGGACGGAACATTTTGACATTCTTGCAGTACTCTTCATACTCATGGCCGAATTTCGCCCGCAAAAATTCCTCTTCGTGAGGGATAATCACAATCACATATAGAACGTAAAAGCTAACGGCAAAAATTATCACCGCCCACTTGCCCGCAATGAGACTCCAGCCGAGTCCGATAACGAAATTCCCGAAGTATAACGGGTTGCGCATTATCGCATACGGCCCTGACACTGCGAGCTTGAGAGCCTTAACGTTTTCCCCGCGATAGAGTCCGATTATCCCGGCTGACCAGCAACGCCAGAGCTGACCCAATGCCACAATCACAACCGATACCGCTATGACTCCCCATGATGATTCGCGAACCATTAAGAGAATTGCGAGGAAAAGGAGAGTCCAAATTCCCCCGCGCATTTTGAAGACCCATTCACGCATTTTCAACAGACGCTCCCTTGTGCAAGTTCTCCGTAACTCCCCAGCCTAACATACGGATTACGACAACGACTCCCATGAAGATTGAAATATAATCCGTGAAGAACCTGCATATAACCGACATAATTCCGGCCATGTTCGCGGGCATTAAGACCGAATAGAGAAGCGCGCCTCCACCTTCAGCGACTCCGCTCGCGCCCGGAGTGGGTATGAAGTAAAGTATGAACATGAATACCGCCTGAACCGCTACCGTCTGCATGTACCTGAATGGGAGTCCTACAGCCGACATCAATACAGGAAGAACCGTAAACAGCGCAAGAAGATGAAGCACCGAAAGTATTACGGCGATGAACACCCAAATTTTTCCCGTGTCAAATGCTAGCTTGAAGTTCATGATGTAATTGTCGATTTCTTTGTCGAGCCAGCGGACAATCTTTATCGCTCTCCGTGTCGAACGCATGAATCCCAATCGCTTGAACCAGAGAACGATAATATGACTCAGTTTCTTTACGAGATCTGGACGGATTACCGTGAAAGCAATGAATGCCCAAGTCGCAAGAATCACAACGAAAACATAGAACACTAAGCCTTTAAGGAATGGGCTTCCCTCTAAAATTTCGGGGTCAAGCATTAACGCAGATGGCACAGAAATTGTGAGTATTAAGACCGTCAACATTGTACGCATTAATGTGATTGCGATTCCTTTTCCGACAGGTATACCCTTCTTGTAGAGCGCGTAAACCTGAAAAGGCCCTCCGCCCGACTGCATCGGTGTAACGGCACTCCCGAAATAATTGAGCCACGTCAAAACGATTCCAAGCGAGAATGGGACGTGTTCATGAGCTGCTGATGAGAGAGCGCAGAATCTTCCGGCATCACATATCCACGCCGCGAATACTACGAGGAGCGCAAGAAGCAGTTTGAGCTTGTCGGCATTGAGAAGAGAGCGTATAGTTTCTTCGTCAACACTGCGGAAAATAATTATTGCACTCACTCCGAATGCTAATAATATGAAGATGATTAGTCCTTTTCTTAGAGACAAGGCAAGATTTCCTCCGTCATGAAATATTGATGTTATTATAACCTGTAAAGTGTTCAATTCGTGTCAGAGTGTTAAACTTTACATTTCACGTTGCGGGTGTTAAACTCAATTAGCTATTAACCAATATTATAATTTAGGGAGTGTAGAAACTTTCAATGGCAACACGCAGAGAACCTAGATTCAAATTATGCCGTCATCTTGGCGTTAATGTCTGCGGTCATCCCAAAGCATTAAAGAGGACTGACTCAAAGAAAAACGCTTCAGCAGCAGCGGCACGCACAGGACAGAAGGTCTCACAGTACGGCCTTCAGCTTTTGGAGAAACAGAAGATTAAAGCCTACTACGGAATATTAGAGCGTCAGTTCGCAAGATACTTCAACGAGGCAGCAAAGAGCGATGAAATGACCGGCGTTGCGCTCCTCAAGGCGTTAGAATGCAGGCTGGACAATCTGGTTTACAGGACGGGATTCGCGCGTTCGATCCGTCAGGCAAGGCAGCTTGTTACACACGGCCATATTCTCGTGAACGGCTCAAAGGTAGATATTCCGTCATACGGCGTTAAAGTCAATGACGTAATCAGCCTCAAGGAAAAAACCAGAACGAATCCCCTTGTTGAAGCGAATTTCAACGGATTAGTATCGTTCAGCGTACCTTACCTTGAGAAGGACAAAGCACAGTTCAGCGCAAAACTTATACGTGAGCCAATGCGCGAGGAACTTCCGATTGATGTAACAGAAATACTTGCGGTTGAGTTGTATTCAAAGTAAAATATAGGCCGTAACAAAAAAATATAAACTCTTATCGAGAGAGGCGGAGGGACCGACCCTACGAAGCCCGGCAACCTGTTTGAATCAGGTGCCAATATCGGCAGCAAGTCAAAGCTGGATGATGAGAGAGAGAACGACAAAGAAAAAATTTCGTGTACTCTCTTGAATTATTCAGGGGAGTACATTTTTTTGTGCGTATAAAATTTAAGGAGGCTGTAAAATGGCAGACAATTTCATATTCTCATCAGAGTCAGTAACAGAAGGACACCCCGACAAGGTAGCGGATCAGATTTCGGACGGAGTACTTGACGCAATTTTAGCCGAAGACCCTATGGGGAGAGTCGCGTGTGAGACGTTAGTGTCAACAGGATTCGCCGTGATTGCAGGTGAGATTACGACGAAGGCTCATATTGACATTCAGAAGATTGCCCGCGAAACAATTAACGGAATCGGCTACACAGATTCGGATTACGGTTTTGACGGGAACTCCTGCGCTGTATTCGTGGCGATTGACGAACAGTCCGGCGATATTGCACAGGGAGTCGACGACGCTATAGAGGTTCGCGGATCAGGTGCGGGCGATGAGGACGTAGCGAAAATCGGAGCAGGGGATCAGGGTATGATGTTCGGGTACGCAACGAACGAGACCGAAGAGTTTATGCCCATGCCTATAGCTTTATCGCACGCACTTGCACGTCAGCTCGCGAAAATCCGCAAGGACGGAACACTCTCGTATCTCAGGCCGGACGGAAAGACTCAGGTCTCATTGCGTTACGAGAACCGCAAGGCAGTCCACGCTGACACAATCGTAGTATCAACACAGCATGACCCCTCAGCGAGTCTCGAAATGATTCGGGAAGACATGATTACGCGCGTGATTAAGCCGGTAGTCCCCGCGAATCTCATCGACAGCAACACGCGAATATTCGTGAACCCTACGGGGCGTTTCGTGAAGGGCGGCCCGGCAGCTGACTCGGGGTTGACGGGGCGGAAGATTATTGTTGACACTTACGGGGGTTGGGTGCCTCACGGCGGCGGAGCTTTCAGCGGGAAAGACCCCACAAAGGTTGACAGGAGCGGAGCATACATGACACGTTACGCGGCAAAGAATATTGTTGCGGCGGGACTTGCTGACGAGTGCCAGATTCAGGTGGCGTATGCTATCGGAGTCGCCGAGCCTGTATCGCTGAACGTGAACACATTCAACACGGGGAAAATCAGTGATGACAGAATAGCGTCATTGCTCCGGGAATATTTCGACTTCAGACCAGCAGCGATTATCCGAGATTTAGGACTCAGGAAGCCTCAGTACAAAGCGTTGGCGGCGTATGGGC
>JAFSLR010000315.1 GCA_017448375.1 Synergistaceae bacterium
GCAACAGGGAATGAAGGAAAATACCGAGAGTTTACAGAGATAATAAAGAATATTGCGGGTGAAGGTTTTGCGAAGGAGATAATATTTGCGCCGGATATTTCGCGAATGATTGTTGACGAGACCGGGAAAACTTACGCCGAAAACGCAATGTTAAAGGCTCGTGCTTGGGCTGAAAAATCCGGGTGTGCGTGCCTAGCTGATGACTCAGGGATTGAGGTTGATGCTCTTGAGGGTGCGCCGGGGCTGTACTCATCGCGGGTCGTTTCGGGGAATGACTCCGATCACGCTTCGTGGCTTCTCAGTCAGCTTGAGGGAGTCGAGAACAGGAAGGCGAGATTTTCGGCGGCGTTGTGTTTGTGTGTTCCGGCGGAATTTACGCTCATCACTGAGGGTTATTGTTACGGGAGAATTTCGGAGGCTTCAAGGGGAGATGACGGTTTCGGGTATGATCCTGTGTTTTTGCCGGAAGGGTATGATATGACGTTCGCGGAATTGCCCGGCCATGTCAAGAATCAAATCTCTCATAGGGCAAACGCTTTCAGGAAATTATCAGAGGTATTGAAATAATAGCGTCAAATTATCCGGCCTCCATGTGTTATATTACCCGTGAAAGGAGGCGTAAAATTGTCCATAACATCACTAAGGCTGAAGGGCTTTAAGAGTTTCGGGACTCAGACCGACTTCGCATTCTCCCAGAATTTTACTGCCATCGTAGGCCCTAACGGTTCAGGAAAAAGCAACATTCTTGACGCTCTCAAATGGATTCTCGGTGAAGGCTCACCAGCCGGACTCAGAATCACACGGCAGAGCGACTTATTGTTTCAGGGCAGCAGCTCTTCACCCCCAGCAGAATCAGCCGAAGTATCACTAAAATTACAGAATGAAAATGACCGCGCTAATCTTAGAAGAATTTACTCTCAAAACGGCTCTTCACTCTTCATTGACGGAAAAAAGATTCTCTTGCAGGAACTCGACAGCGTAAAACAACGATTCAACCTTGAAGGCGAGGGATTCGCGTTAATCGGTCAGGGCGAAATCTCTCAAACTATCCATCAACGACCCAAAGAACGCCGAAAACAGTTAGACTCGCTTTTCGGGATCGAACGTTACAGGGAAAAACGCGATGACACACTCAGGAAACTCGAAGACGCAAAATCTGAGGCTCTCAGGATTCAAACTCTCATTGACGAACTCAACGCAAGACGCGCCGAAATCTCAGATGATGTTGACATAGCCGTAAACGCTCAGGGAATTATAGACAGCTTAGAGATATTGAGGCACGATTACTATTTTGTCCGCCGTTACGCAAACGAAAAAGAACTGGCCGATACAGAATTACAGCGTCATATACTCTTGTCGAGGCTTGAAAGTTTAGAGAAATGGCACGGGCTTTGGGAATCGGGACTCGGATATTACGAGGGAAAATTGAAATCTCATCCCGAAAATCACGATTACACTTCACGGCTTGAAACCCTCACTTCACGCAAAGACTCAATACAGCGCAGGGCGTTCCAGCTTTCGACACAGGTAAAGGGCTTAAAGTCCCGCCGCGAATCACTCCTTCAGGAACTCGACACCTTAACGGTACAGCAGGAGGCATTGTCGCAGGAACGAGAACGGACTCACAATGAGCACGAAAATTTACGGCTTGAGCTTGACGCAAAACAGAAGGAGTTTTCACAGCGCGAGGAAAAATTAAGGCAGTCCCAAGAGAAAGCACAGGAAGTTTCAGCAAGAAGGAAGAAAATTCTTGATGACATTGCCGGACTGAGGCTCAAAACTTCACGGAATGAGTCGGAAATTTCAGCGTCAGAGTCATCTTTCGAGTCGTTGTCGCAGGAAATCGAAACTTTACAGGCCGAAAGGGAATCACGTCAGCAAAATTTATCCCGTCTCAATGAACGCAAAAATACAGCTGAAGACAGTTACACTCATCTGACATTCTCACTTCAGCAGAAAGCCTCAGAGATTCAAGCGTTAAGGCGGGAATTGTCTCACACAGAGTCGCAGTATAATCACGTCTTCACAGCCGGAAATTACCCCGAACCCGTAAGGATTATCCTTCAGGCAGCAGAAAAGAATCTCATCCGCTCTAATCCCGTTGCAGCCGCTGACGTTTTCACGTGCTCATCACCCGAAGTCGCAGAGGCCGTCGAAGCGTTCTTGGGAGGCCGTCAATATTGGCTCCTCGTTCACACAATGGAAGAAGCCCAAGAAGGTATTGACTTCCTCAAATCCCACATGGCCGGGCGCGCAACATATCTCGCTCTCGAAAGATGCCGTGAAAGAAGCAAGGATTACAGGCTCGCTTTTTCTGACGGCGTAATAGGCTGGGCAATGGATTTGGTGAATGTCGATGATGAATGGAACGCGGCAATCTCTCACATGATGGGCGACTTGCTCATAGTCCGCGATTACAGGACGGGCGCGGAAATCATAAGGTCGGGCGCAAAGTTCCCCGTTGCTACGGCTGAAGGCGATATATTCGCGGCTGCCGGGACAATCTCAGGCGGTGCAATGCGGAATAAATCGGGGGCTGTAACTTCACGGCAAAGGGCGGACGATTTGAGCCGGAAAATCGCGAGTCTTACAGGCCAGCTTGAAGAGGCCACAGAGTCGGAACGCAGAATCAGAAATGACGCTGAGGAGTCAGAGTCAACTCTCGATAATCTGAGGGCTGAAATTAACACGGAACAGAGAACCCTAAATTCCGTCAGCAAAAATCTTGAACGCCTCAAAACCGAACGCGCAGAGTCCGAGTCGAAATCGCAAAAGTTAGCGCAGGACATTCACGACATGGCCGGGAAAATCGCGGGGCTTGAAGAGGAATTATCCGGGCTTCCAGAAATACACGGGGACGATTCCGAGTCATTCCTTCTGCCCATGAGGAATGAGATTCGGCTTCTGTCTGAACGTCTCAACGTTACCCGAACGCTTTATGAACGTGTTGACTCTGAGCACGCAAAAATTTCGGCGCAAATCGAAAAGTCTGAGTCTGAAATTTCATCAGGGATTGAGACCGAGAGAATTAACCGCGAGGAACTTTTCAGGCTTTCGGGCGAAAAGAAGACGATTTACCGCGAAGAATTGAAACTGCGTCAGGAAATCGCAAAGCATAATTACGAGTTCGCCGGGGCAATGAGGAGAGTTGAGTCTTTGAGGAAGAAATTTTCACGCTCATCTGAAAACGTTTCGGCCATGAAGAATAATATCTCTCAGGTTGACGGGAAAATCTCTCACCTTGAGTCGGAATGCTCACAGCTCATTGACTTATGGGAGGAGAAATACCCTTACGACAGGAACGAGGCACGAGACACTGAGGGCGGGCGCGAATTGACATCATCACTCCGAAAACTTGAACGCGAGCTTAAATCTTTGGGGGCGTATAATCTCGGAGCAATCTCTGAGGATCAATCATTGGCGGAAAGAATAGACTTCCTCACGGATCAGCTTGATGATGTGAATACTTCAGCGGACGAACTGAGAGCGTTAATTGATGACACAGACTCGCAGGTTGAACGCTCATTCACCGAATCAATGTCGAGAATAGACTCCCGTTTCAATGAGTTGTTTGTGAGATTATTTGGGGGCGGCGAGGCGAGATTGATTTTGCAGGAAGGGGACTCGGTTTGGGACAGGGGAGTCGAAATCTTTGCGCGTCCTCCGGGTAAAAAATTGCAGAACATCTCACAGCTTTCTGGGGGCGAACAGTCTTTAACGTCAATCGCTCTCATTTTCGCAACACTTGAGGCAGCCGGAAGCTCTTTAGCGGTACTTGATGAGGTTGACGCTGCACTTGACGAATATAATCTGGTGAGGTTCGCTGAGCTTGCGCGGGAATATTCTCGTACCGTCCAGATTATCGCGATGACTCACAGGCGTGCGACAATGGAACGTGCCAATCTGATTTACGGTGTAACGATGATTGAGGCGGGACTCTCTGCTACCGTAGGCATTAACCCGGAGAATTATGTTTGAGACGACGTTTGATGATGTACTTTTCGGGAGCGTGAAAATGATTCAGCCCCTTAACGGTCCTCGTGTGAACATGGACACGGTATTATTGTCGGCTTGGGTGAAAATACGTTCGGGGACTCGCGATGTCTTGGAGGCAGGGTGCGCGGCTGGTGCGGTGTCATTGATACTCGCTCAAAGATACGGGAATATTCATGTTACGGGAGTCGACATTCAGCCGGAATTAGTGAGGATTGCGACTCTCAACGCTGAGAATAATAATCTTTCTGACAGGGTGAAATTCATTGCCGGAGATTTGCGCGACAAAAAGCTGTTGCCTAACGGTAAGTTTGATGTCGTTGTGGTAAATCCGCCGTATTCATCGCTCAGTGCCGGACGTGAAAGCCCTGATGATTCGCGGACAACGGCAAGACTTGAGGTTTCCTGTACTCCTGATGATGTCGCTGAATTATCGCGGAGAGTCCTCAAAAGCAGAGGGAGATTATTTGCGGTGTTTACGAGTCTTAGGCTTGATTCGTTTTTGTCGGCCATGAGGAATCACAGAATAATCCCGAAAAGATTACGCCCCGTTTACCCGAAGATGAATTATAATTCCGGCGTATTTTTATCCGAGTTCGTAAAGGACGGTGGAGAAGGAATGAATATACTTCCTCCGCTTTTCGTAAGAGATGAGGATAACAATTACACACCCGAAATTTTGAGAGCCTATGAGCTTAACGGGCATATATAACGAAATGAGGAGCATAAGCTAGATGTCGAAAAAATGTAATTTAATGTAAAATTAAGCTATGAAAAGTACATTAAGACATAAAGCATACAAGGTTGAACTGAACCCTACAAATGAGCAAATCCAAAAAATTGAGCGTACTATAGGTGTATGCAGATA
>JAFSLR010000316.1 GCA_017448375.1 Synergistaceae bacterium
AACTTTCGCGGGAGAGTGTAACGCCTTTTGCGGTGATGAAGTCTTCCCCGTTGAACATGATTCTTCCTCCTTAAATGTGATTATGTGATGATGAAATTATAGCAAATATGGCAGCAAGTTGTTCTCGAAAAAGTCAAGCATATCGCCAACATCACTCGTATCACGCCACATATAATAGTTTTTTGTATACTCTTGAAACCAATATGCTATTTCCCTGTTCCGGCGTGGATCTCTTGTTATATCTCCCACAATAACAAGCCAAAACGGGAGAATTGCTTCTGACAAACCGCCTGTTTGACGTAAAACTCTCATAAGTCCAGGCGTGAAATATTTACAGCTTCTTTCATGTGCGTTCCCGCGTCCTGCTTGCATGTCCGTTGTTTCTATCCACCCGTCCTGACGCTTAATTTCACCGAAAAGTATTTTTCTGTTCTCCAAGTTCCGAATAGCGAAATCCATTGAAATACCCCATTCATATTTGGGTTTTCCATTAGCTTTCTTTTCGTTTACATCTACATTGTAAATTTTATTCAACACTTCTTGTGGCAGAGGATACGTAGAATATATATCACCAAATTCATTAGGGTGTCTGTCTACACGAAATTTACTCGGAAGTGTTGAATCTAAAGCACATTGCAAAGATATTTGAAACAATTCTTCTGTTTTCAATGCCTTTGCACCGCTAATCGTTTGCCAATTTGCCCTTTTGCGTAATTCTTGTGTTGACATTTGTCTTAACTCCTTTTACATTCCCTGAAATAGTTCCTCAAGCGTTATGCCGAAACCATTCGCAATCTTACATATATTTTCGAGAGAAATATTTCTTTTTCCGCTTTCAACTGACGCAAGATATGTTCTGTCCATACTAATATGAAGTGCAAATTTTTCTTGGCTCATACTGCTTTGCTTTCTCAATTCGCGGATACGTTCACCGAATCTTTTAGTAATCATATTTGCGCCTCCTATTAATGCATGATAAAATTAGTCGTCTATAAATCAACGGATTATAAGTAACAATTTTGAAAGTCTTAATTTTTCGAGAAAAGGACTGTTATCATGAATTTTGCAGATAAAACCACTATAAGCGGCTACTCAAAATATAATCCTGAAGCAAAGCGCAGAAAGAAAATAAACCCACTGGATGAAATTTTCCCTGCACTACCTGACGGCAAGTACGACATTATTTATGCAGATCCACCATGGGATTATGGCGGGAAAATGCAGTATGATAAATCTAGTATCAAATCCATAAACGTAGGTTTTGAACGTAATGTTTTTATAAGTGCTGCAATTTTTAAGTATCCTACATTGAAGTTGGAAGAATTAAAAGAACTTAATGTACAATCTATAGCTGCCGATGATTGTATCTTATTCATGTGGACTACCGGGCCGCAGTTCGCAAATTCGATAGAACTTGGAAAAGCATGGGGATTTGAGTATAAAACGGTTGCCTTCGTATGGGATAAACAGGTACATAATCCAGGACATTACACGTTATCTCAAACAGAATTTGTCATTGCTTTCAGAAAAGGACGCTTCCCATCACCTAGAGGAGCAAGAAACATCCGGCAATTATTATCTGTACATCGTGGAGAACATAGCGAGAAGCCGGAGCAGGTAATTGATAGCATTACAAAGATGTTTCCACAGCAAAGAAAGATAGAACTTTTTGCAAGGAAAAATTATGTCGGCTGGGATAGCTGGGGTTTAGAAATTTCTAACAGTTAAGGTTATGTCAAAATTTGATAAATAGATGAACCCATAAATTATTTTCGCCGGAAATTTCGCGGGAGAGTGTAACGCCTTTTGCGGTGATGAAGTCTTCCCCGTTGAACATTATTCGCCCTCCTTAAATGTGATTATGTTGATGATGAAATTATAGCAGACAGAAATTTTTTGTGCTTGTTACGCTATAATACAGTCAATTCCATAAATTTATTGAGGGGAGTGTTTATTCTACAATGAACCTGCCTACATTCTTAGGGGGAGTTCATCCTCCTGAAGGCAAAGCTCTCACGGAGAACAAAGCCATTGAGATTTTACGGCCGACAGATTCGCGGGAGTTCATTTATCCGTTGTCCCAGCATATTGGCGCACCCTGTTCACCGCTCGTGAAGAAGGGTGATCACGTTCTTGCAGGACAGAAAATTGCTGACACGGAAGCGTTCGTTTCAGCCCCTATATTTTCAGGGGTATCAGGTACAGTGAAGGAAGTCTCCTCACGTATGACCATAGCCGGAAGCATTGACCCTTGCATAGTCATCGAAAGCGACGGGAAATACGACAAGGCATCTTCACTTCTCGAAGAGTTAGGACACAAGCCGAAACCCTCCGAATATGTCAAGCTGATTCGTTCAGCTGGTATTGTCGGCATGGGCGGAGCATGTTTCCCGACTCACGTCAAACTTTCGCCCCCCAAAGATCGCGTAATCAAATGGGTAATCATCAACGCAGCTGAGTGTGAACCGTATCTTTCATGCGACAATAGGCTCATGATTGAGAGTCCTGACGAAATTATACGGGGACTCGGATATGCGCTTGAGATTTTCCCGGAGGCTGTCGGAGTTATTGCCATCGAGAACAACAAGCCCGAAGCAATTTCAACAATGACCGAGCACAACAAGAACCCTAAAATTACGGTCATGCCTCACAAGGTGAAATACCCTCAAGGCGCGGAAAAAATGCTCATATGGTCGGTAACAGGACAGGAGATTCCAGTTGTCCCGGCACTGCCCGCTGATGTCGGCTGTATTATCCTCAACACCCGTACGGCGTGGCACATCTGCAAGGCCATTGAGGAAGGCGAACCCGTAACAGAGCGCGTAATCTCCGTAACAGGGGACGCAGTTTCAGAGCCTAAGAACGTTCAAGTCCCGTTAGGTATTTCCGTTCGCGAGCTCGTGAATTTCTGCGGGGGATTCAAAGATGAACCCGTGAAGATTATTGCGGGCGGGCCTATGATGGGTCTTGCAATGCGTTCGGTTGATGTCCCTGTCGTCAAGGGCACGTCAGGAATCTTAGCCCTCACGAAGAATCTTGCGTATATCGCTGAGGAGTCAGCCTGCATTCGTTGCGGTAAATGTATCGAGGGCTGCCCAATGCACCTTAACCCGACACAGTTAGACCAGTTTGTTCGGAGAAGGGATTACGACTCGTTCGAGGCTTTCAACGGTATGAATTGCATTGAGTGCGGGTGCTGTTCGTATTCCTGCCCGGCCTCAAGACATCTCGCACAGGCTTGCAAAGAAGGCAAAGCAGCAGTGAACTTAGCAAGGCGCAAAGCAGCTCAGGCAAAACAGGAGGCGAAATAATCATGTCATCAAAACTTGTCGTATCATCATCACCGCACGTGCATTCGGAGTTCAGCACACAGAAAATTATGGGCATGGTCATATACTCGCTCCTGCCCGCCGGAATCATGGGTGTATATCTTCTCGGATTCCGTTCGCTTCTCGTGATTATTGCGTGCGTAGCGGCGTGTGCTTTAAGCGAATGGGTATGGCAGAAATTCATCATGCACCGCAAAGATACAACGGGTGATTTGTCAGCAGTTGTTACGGGATTGCTTTTAGCGTATAACCTTCCCCCAACGATTCCAATCTGGATGGCGATATGCGGTTCAGTCTTCGCGATAATCATCGTCAAGCAGTTCTACGGCGGAATCGGCTGCAACATCGTCAACCCTGCTTTGGCCGCCCGCGCAATGATGCTCATCTCATGGCCTACAGCAATGACTACATGGACGGTGCAAGGAATCTCAGGGGCGACTCCTCTTGCTGCGATGAAGGCCGGAACACTTCCCGCGAATCTCTCATGGTGGAGTATGATTTCGGGCGACATGGGAGGCTGTATCGGTGAGACCAGCGCAATATTGTTGATACTCGGCGGGGCTTATCTCGTTTGGGAAAACGTAATCTCAGCGCGAATCCCATTAACATACATTCTCACGACCGCAATATTATCGGCACTCTTCAATCACGGCGGTGGAATGTTCCCGATTCATGAGATTATGACGGGAGGACTTCTGTTAGGTGCTATCTTCATGGCGACTGACTACACAACATCACCGATGACGGAGAAAGGACAGTACATTTACGCATTCGGCTGCGGATTATTGACGGCGTTAATCAGGACATGGGGCGGATACCCTGAAGGCGTATCATTCTCAATCCTTATCATGAATATAGCCGTTCCGTTAATCGACAAGTACACCGAACCGCGCACATTAGGCGCACCGAAAAGCAATTTCTTCAAGAGGATGGGGGGCAAATCATAATGTCAGAAGCAGTAAACGAAGCAAAAAATGATTCCGTGTCGTTCAATGACGCGCTGAAAAAAGCCCTTCACTTAGGGGGAACGCTTTTAGCCGTAACAGCCGTAACAGGACTCATACTCGGACTTGTTGAGAGCGTAACGAGCAAGGCAATACTTCAGGCCGAAATAGCCGCGCGTAACGAAGCATACAAGCTCATAATGCCCGCCGGAAAAACTTTCGAGGAGTCAGAAGCAAAGCCGGACGATTTTGTTACAGGAGTCGTAAAGGCAAGCGATGAGTCGGGGGTTGTAGGCTGGTGCGTGTCGGTAAGCTCTAAGGGTTACGGAGGCCAGATAGGATTCGTTGTCGGAATAACGAAGGATGGAACAGTGAAGGCCATCAACATTTTGAGTCATTCGGAGACTCCCGGACTCGGTGCTAAATCGACAGAGCCGGAATTTTACGGGCAGTTTGCGGACAAGTCATCGCTTCCGTTGAAGGTCGTAAAGGGCGGAGCATCGAATCCTGACGAAATATCAGCAATATCGGGAGCAACAATAACATCAAACGCAATAGTCAGCGGTGTAAACGGAGCAGTTGATTATTGGGAAAAGAATCTGAAGGGGGCTGAATAGAATTGAGCCAGAGCAATTTCAGAATCATCACAAACGGAATCTTAGCGGATAATCCTACGTTCGTTCAGTGCATAGGGTTATGTCCGACTCTCGCGGTAACAACGAGTGTTGCGAACGGACTCGGAATGGGAGTCGCTGCTACGTTCGTATTAGTTGCGTCAAATATCGTAATCTCACTTCTTCGCAAGATAGTGCCTGATGAAGTCCGAATACCGATATTTATTGTGGTAATAGCGGGATTTGTTACGGTGATTGAGTTCTTAATGAAGGGATTTGCGCCGGAGCTGAACAAATCATTGGGGATATTCATTCCTCTAATTGTCGTCAACTGTATCATTCTTGCGCGTGCTGAGGCTTTCGCGTCGAAGAACGGAGTGTTTGCGTCTGCGCTTGACGGTATCGGAATGGGACTCGGCTTCACGATCGCGTTAATGTTCTTGGGGGCAATCCGTGAAGTTTTCGGTGCAGGTACATTCTTGGGGAATCCTGTAGTGAGCTTTGAGCCGGCAATGCTG
>JAFSLR010000317.1 GCA_017448375.1 Synergistaceae bacterium
TGAAACTTCTTCCATACTTAATGAACGTTACCCCGTCAACGGAGTTACAGCGCATGAATACAACGCGAACAGCGGAATTACTACTTTCGGCCTGGAGAAGAAACGTCTAAGGCTTTACGTTCCCTCAGAGCAGCCAGAAGAGCCGACAAACCCCAATGAGCCGACAACACCCGTCAATCCAGAAGAACCGACAACACCTAACGAGCCTTCACAGCCTGAGAACAATACCCCCTCAACCCCCAACAACGGCACAATCTCGGCAAGTTCACTCAACGGCACATGGACTGGAACAGGAAGCGGAACAGGATTCAACAGCAACGTTACAGGCCCTGTGAGCATAAACACGGAGGTACGCTATACGATTTCAAACGTAAGCGAAGAAAGCGGGACAGCTGATATTCAGATTTACGACAGGACGACTAACAGCCAGTACGGAATCGATCTCGTGAGAGATTGGCAGGACGCAAGCCAGTTCAGCATGAAAAGTTCGGGGACAAACTCATGGACTTTCAGCAGAGAGTATTCAGACGGTGCAGACACAATCATTATCACTCTCGATGATGAGTCAAACGGAACGCTCATACTCAACGGCGGTATGTTTAACGAGGATAATCCTTCAGACTACACGACTTACGATATAACCTGCAAAATAACGAAACAGTAAGACTTTCACAGAAAGCATAAAACAAAAAACAG
Organism: Synergistaceae bacterium; assembly: GCA_017448375.1. GTDB lineage: Bacteria > Synergistota > Synergistia > Synergistales > Aminobacteriaceae > JAFUXM01. Next base: position 697 of record JAFSLR010000317.1, read on the forward strand.
GCCGGACGAAAATAGTTCGGTCTTTTTTTATTATGACTATAAAAAAGATTCCCGCTAAAGCTGTATAATCTCAATTTATAATAAAATTATGAAAGGCAAGTATATTAATGGGAAAAGTATTATTCATACGTCAGGAAAATTACGACCAGGAAGGAATCGACTCCGCAATTCTGAGAGCGTTTGAGAATTTCGGGGGAGTCAGAAACTTCATCAGCAAGGGCGATAGAGTCCTCCTCAAAGTGAATCTCGTCTCCGGCCATGACGTTGAACGCCGTGTAACCACCGACCCTTCAATCGTCCGTTCAGCCGCAAAAATCGTAATCGAGTCGGGCGGTACTCCGTTCATCGCGGACAGTCCCGGGATTGACGGCTTCAAGGGGGCAGCGGAGAAAGCCGGATTCATGAACATAGCGCGTGAATTTGGGATTGAGTGCCATGAACTTACAGACCCTGTTGACCTTCCTGTGAATGACGGCGCGGATTTCCGGCGTATTCAGGTGAGCAGATATGTACTTGAGGCCGACAAGGTGATAAACCTCGCAAAGCTCAAGACGCACGCGCAGATGTATTTGACGATGGGTGTGAAAAATCTTTTCGGTTGTGTTCCCGGCCGTCTCAAAGCTGGCTGGCATTACAACGTTGGTTTGAGCCGTGAAAAGTTTGCGTCATTGCTTCTTGATATATATTTGGGTGTGAGACCTTCGTTTACGATTCTTGACGGCGTTATCGGAATGCACAAGGAAGGCCCAACTTCAGGCGACCCGTACAATTTCGGGATAATAGGAGCTTGCGTTGATGCGTTGAGCATGGACTTCGCTCTGTGCCGAATGCTCGGCGGAAAACTTGAGGATTACCCGCTCTACATGGCCGCAAAGAAGCGTAATCTCCCTCAGTGCGAGTCGTTTGCGTCAGAAGTTGAAGGCGACATTGACTCCTCTCATGTTTTCCCGAACGTTGAACTCCCTAAAACGCGCTCAATGAGACTCCTTCCTCACGTGCCATTCCTTGAACGCCTCATGACCTCAAAGCCCGTTCACATTCCCGAAAAGTGCATAGGCTGCGGACGTTGTGCTGAGATTTGCCCGGCTGACGCATTGAGGCACGAGAACAGAAGGTTATATTTCGATTACGGGAAATGTATCCGCTGTTACTGCTGTCATGAAATGTGCCCCGTGAAGGCCATAAAGGTTAAGGACAGTTTATTGTTGAAACTTGTGAACATGATTAGCTGAGTGTTTGACAAAATCGGGTGTTGTTGCTATATTTTTGCGGTTGAAACTCAAAGGCCCCGTAGCTCAGTGGATAGAGCGACTGCCTCCTAAGCCGTAGGCCGGGTGTTCGAATCACCCCGGGGTCGCCATTAAAATCCCATTCAATCACAAACAGAACCGCAAAAAAAATTCCCGCACCTTTAAGCACGGGATTATGTTACTTGAAAAATTTTGACGTTGGATATTTCGCTCTTCCTGAGTTTATTACTTTGAGAAGATTTTTGCGAATGTCGTCCGGCTTGGTCATTCCGTCAGCATTCCCCGCAATAAAATGATTCCCGATGTAAAGAGACCCCCGCTCAACATGAATCTCATACGGCGCAAGCTCAAGCTGTAAATACTTGTCGAGTTCAGCCCGTATTGATGTCATTAACGCGCGTGTTTCGGGAGTCTTCCTTCCCGTGATGACGTTCTGCCCGTCAATGTTCAGCGCGATGTCATTCGTACCCTCTTTAATTTCCGTCCGCAGGAGTCCCAGAGAATATTTTCGCTCAATGGGTATGTGTCTCTCATGGAGAATCTTTACGGCAGCTTCGAGTCGTTTGGGTGTGTCAGGGTGATTCATGTATATCCCGTAATCGCGAATAGGCTGCTTGTACTCTTCGGCCATGAAATGCTCAAACAGCGTAATCATTCCAGTTGGCGAATACCCCGACTTAATGAGCGCGTCAAGTCCGAGTCTGTCTGCTTCCGCTTCAAGCTCCAAAGTGTAAGCA
>JAFSLR010000318.1 GCA_017448375.1 Synergistaceae bacterium
ATCAACGTTCTTATCATTATTACTGTCATTGAGCAGGCTGGCAACAACACTCCTCACATCAGCGCAAAGACTATCGTTGATAGAAATGAAAACCTCAAACTCAGATTAGAGAACGATAGCAGTCATGCTTCACGACTGTTAAAAAGAGTTTTCTCTAAAACTTGGGAACTGCTCAGAGATAAGACAAGGCTCACAGAATACTATGACGAGATTGTCCTTCCTGACCCTAGTGATATACGCAACATTCCAATTTATTCGCAACTCTACAAACACACTTTCACCTTCCCTCATAACGGCAAAAGAAATCCGCAGAAGGATAGCACTCAATAATATAATGTGCTAATACATGAGCGAAATACGGGGAAGTGGGTGAGTAAGTAATTTCTGCAATTTTTTATCCTCGTTTTACGCAATTCAGATTTTTTAGAGAGAAAGTCGCATAAACACTCATTTTCTACCTACTAAGTAATTTCTGCAAAGTACGGGGAAGTGGGTGAAAAGTACGGGGAAGTGGGTGAAAAGTACGGGGAAGTGGGTGAAAAGTACGGGGAAGTGGGTAAAGGCATTTCCATAAACACAGTAATTATAAGGGATTAGGTCGCCTAAAAAATCTCTAATATATTAGTATTCTAATATACTAATATAGGGAACGGGGGCTTCCTTGTGGTCGCCCCCCGTTCTGTTAAAATCTTACCTGACATAATCAAGGAACACAAAAGATAAAAGAGGACAGTCCCCTCCCCTACCTACCTTGTGTTTCTAAAAATTGTTACTTGAAAGGAGATTGTTTCGGCTTGAATGTACTTGATGAATTAAAATCATTGCCTCAATGGGTTGCTTATAGGCTCGTCTGGAATGAGAAGAAGGGTAAGGCTGATAAAATTCCTGTTAATCCGCACGACGGTAGAGGAGCAAAGGCGAATGACCCTTCAACATGGGGGACGTATGATGAGGCGATGAATTTTGCAATGCGTCAGGGATTAATAGCAGGCAAATCTGGCGGAGTAGGATTTGAGTTTGCTGGCGGTTACGCAGGGATAGACCTAGACCATGTAATTGAGGCAGACGGAACACTGAAAGAATTTGCGCAGGACATAATCAACATGATGAATAGCTATACGGAAGTAAGTCCGAGCGGAACAGGTGTTCATATTCTGTTTAAGCTGACTTGCCCGTTATCTGAAATCGGAGATAGAAACCGAGATAGCAAGCTGGGTATTGAAGTTTACGATAAAGGCCGATATTTCACGGTAACAGGGAGGGCGTACGGGGAGCAGAAGCCGATAGCAGAACGGACAGAGGAATTGCGTTTAGTTTATGCGAAGTATTTATTGAGTGTGAGAGAGCCAGAGAAGCCGAAGCCTCAAGTTCCAACTTCAAAAGTTTCTGTTCCTTCTGTGAAATCCGAGAATGTTTTTGTCTATAGCGAGCTTTCCGATTATGATTTGCTAGACAAGATGTTTTCTTCAAGACGAGGCGGAGAAATCAGAGCATTATTTAATGGCGATATATCAGGCTATGGAAGTCAGAGCGAGGCGGATTTAGCTTTATGCAGTCATTTAGTTTATTGGACAAGCGGAGATTTTTCGCGGGTAGATAGTCTGTTCCGTCAGTCAGGATTAATGCGCGACAAGTGGGATAAAAGTATCAAGGGTCAGACGTATGGAGCTATAACAATATCGAAGGCGTTATCAAGCAGGGTAATGGAGTATGTTCCTACTGTGAGGGTAGAGGGAAGTCAAAAAAATGTTTCTGCTGACTTGAGGCCTGAGAGTAAAATTAAGGTCGAGAGTAATTCTTCGATTGGAGATGATAAAGTTGACCAGACAGAGCAAAATTCCGAACGTCCTGAAGCAGTCTTCAAAAATATTCGCACGTATATTCGCGGAAATGATGAGGGGATTTCTCTGTTGAGGCAAGACCTGAATGTTTTTCAAAATTATATTTCTCGTAAGACAGGATATGAGAATATAGACGCGAAGATGAGCCTGTATCCCGGCCTTTACGTATTGGGAGCAATAAGTTCGTTAGGGAAGACAACGTTTGTTCATCAAATGGCGGATCAGCTATCACAGGCAGGGGAGCATGTACTGTATTTCAGTCTTGAGCAGACGAGCTTAGAGCTTGTAACGAAGGGTATAAGTCGATTGACGGCTCAGGTCGACATAAATACGGCTGTAAGCTCAATAAATATACGTCGAGGAGTAAATACTGCGGAAGTAATCAAAGCGCAAGATACATATGCGGAGCTGTCCGAAAATGAATACGTAGTAGAATGCGGATTTAACACGACGATACGAACAATAACGGACGCAGTAGAGCAATATATCAGGTCAAGGGGAGTAAGCCCTATCGTAATTGTGGATTACCTGCAAATAATCTGTCCCTTAGACCCGCGTCAATCTACAAAGGACACAGTAGACAGGCATGTACGGGCATTGAAGAAGCTCCAGACGGATAATAATTTAGTTGTCATTGTAATCTCGTCATTGAACCGACAGAATTATTTAACGCCGATAGATTTTGAGAGTTTCAAGGAGAGCGGAGGAATCGAATATACAGCGGACGTAATATGGGGCTTGCAGTTGTCTGTAATGAATGATGATATATTCGAGAAGGAAAAGGGGTTAAAGCAGAAACGTGAACGGGTAAGAAATGCGAAGAAGGCAACACCCCGTGAAATAGATTTAGTGTGCTTAAAAAATCGCTACGGAGTGTCCTCATATACGTGTAGGTTCAGATATTACGCGCAGTATGATTATTTTATACCTGTGGATTATTCAGACTGATGATTGAGGTTATTATTTCGACTTCTTGAGCGATGACCCATAATGTTAATGCCCTTTTCTTCTTTTGTGGTTTTTATGGCTTCTCTGATGGTGTCAAAAGGTACTTGATATAAAACTGCCATTTCTTCAGCTATTCCTATGGGAATGTCCGAACTTCCGGCTTCATAGCGTACCATAGTTGATAGTGATAATTTCATAATATTTGCGGCTGTTTCTCGTGAGTAGCCAGCATTTGCCCTAATATTACCTAGTGGGCTTCTGTTTTCGTTTGTCCATCTCGGCATGAAGAAAAATCCCCTTTCGCTAATAGTTATTTTGAGCGTAATTGTAATATTTCTTTTTTAGAATATCAAAAAAGAATATACATAAAAATTACTTATTATGATATGTC
>JAFSLR010000319.1 GCA_017448375.1 Synergistaceae bacterium
GTATCACCCTCATCATCGCCTGACGCTTCGTCATTCCCAGAGAGTAGCACGCCTCAATTTGTCCCCTGTCAACCGACTCAAGAGCTGCCCTGAAACTTTCAGCCATAAACGCAGAAGTGTTGAATATCAGACTCAGTACGACAGCTTGAAACGGAGTCATGTCCTTTAACGCCGGAAATATGCAGGGTAACGCGAAAAATATCATGAACAGTTCAACAACAAGAGGAGTTGCCCTGAAAACGGTAATGAATGCGTCAAAAAACTGCGTGAGAACCGGGATTTTGTAGTAGCGTATTATTGCGATGAAAAGTGAAAGTATAAGCGTCCCGATTAATGAAAGTATTGCAATCTCTGACGTGAGTCCCAATGATGATAATACGAGGGGGAACAAGCTCGTGAAATTGTCGATGTCGAATAACATTTTAACCCTCCATAGCCATGCTTACGAATCGCCGTATACGCTCATTCTCTGAGTGTTCAAAGATTTCTGACGGGCTGCCCTGACCCGCAACGACTCCGCCCTCAAGGAATATCATAATATCAGCGATTTCGCGGGCAAATCTCATCTCATGTGTAACAATCAGCATTGTGATGTTAGTTTTCGCGAGACGGCGTATCACTTCGAGGACTTCACCTGTTAATTCGGGGTCAAGAGAGCTTGTCGGCTCATCAAACAGTATCACTTCAGCGTCAGATGCTACAGCCCTTGCGATTCCGACTCTCTGCTGCTGTCCTCCTGACATTTTGCGCGGGTAAAATCCTGCCTTATCCGCGAGTCCTACTTTTGTGAGAAGCTCTAATGCGAGCGACTCTGCTGATTTCCTGTCTATGCGCTGTACTGTAATCATTGGCTCCATTACGTTTTCGAGGGCTGTCATGTTTCGGAACAAGTTATAGTTCTGGAAGACCATTGATGTTTTGCGCCTGAGCCTGTAAATCTCGGATGATTTTGCGCGTGAAGCATCGAGTTTTACACCGCTGATTTCGATTGTGCCGGAGTCTGGGCGTTCGAGAAAGTTTATACAGCGTAAGAGTGTTGATTTCCCTGTACCTGAAGGGCCGATTACAGCCATGACTTTACCGCTTTCGAGGGTCAAATCTACACCCCTTAAAACGGGCTGGCCTCCGAAAGATTTTGTGAGTTTTGAGATTTTGAGCAATGGAATTGAATCCTTCCGTGTGAGAATTTAAGCGAATTATACACAGCGTAATATTTCACCGCGATAATGAAAGGCTTTATCACATTGGATATAATAATAAATAATAATATAATGAAAATTTCTTGAAAGTTGCAGCATAATATTTGGAGATGATAAAAATTGGGAAACCTTCCAAGCATGATTAAAACAGCTTCGCGCATCTTCTTCGGAACAGCAAATCCGCCTGTATCAACTGATGAGAAAACAGCTTATGATCTTCTGGACTCCGTTTTGGATTCTGGAATCAATGCGTTTGACTGCGCCCGCAGTTACGGCAAAGCTGAAGAGGTATTAGGGAAATGGATTGAATCCCGCAAATGCCGTGAAAAGGTAATAATTCTCAGCAAATGCGGTGATGTAAAAGAAGGCAGAGTTTCAGTCAACCGTAATGTCATCATGGAACAGCTTAATCAAAGTTTAGAGGCACTGCGAACAGCTTCCATTGATATTTATCTCCTTCACCGCGATGATCCGAATACACCTGTTGAGGAATTTATAGACACTCTCAACGAAGCCAAAGAAGAAGGAAAGATAAAAGTCTTCGGCGTTTCAAACTGGACACATCATCGAATCGAAACAGCTAACCGTTATGCGAAATCAAAGGGCATGACAGGGTTTCAGGTATCCAGCCCGAATTACGGCCTCGCTCTTCAGGTTCAAGATTTATGGGGCGGGGGGTGCGTCTCAATTTCGGGCGACAAGGTTGCTTGTTCATGGTACGCTGAGAATCAAATGCCTGTTATAGCTTATTCCAGCTTAGGACGCGGATTTTTCAGCGGGAAGTTCAAAGCGGGAGATTATGAGGGGGCGCACCGTTATCTTGATGCATTTGCCCAGAAAGGTTATCTCTGTGAAGAAAACATGCTGCGTTTACAGCGGGCAGAAGAATTAGCAGAGAAATACGGAGTTTCAGTTTCAGAGATTGCTATGCGTTATGTATTCAGCAATGAGATGAATATTTTTGCAGTCGTAAGCACGACATCATCAGAGCGTTTGCGGATGAATATTAACGCGGCAAATAATCCCCTAAGCGCGGAAGATGTTTCATACTTGGAGGCGTAACAGGCATGAAGGCAAAACAGGAAGTATTTTTACGGCTTGCGTTTCTTTTCTGCGGACTCACGATAGCACATCTAGGCGTTACATTGTTCCTTCTCGCCAATCTCGGAGCAGACCCGTTTAACGTATTTATTCAGGGGCTTCATCACTTAATGATCGGATTCAATCTGACACACGGAATCATTCATATGTGTATTTCCTTCATGATAATACTTGTTCTGTTAGTTGTGGACAGAAGTTACATCAGGGCGGGCACTATCATATGCATGTTCTGCGGAGGCCCGATAATTGATTTTTTCATGTGGCTGCTTAACGGACTCGGTATTGATACTATGGGATTGCCGGTTAAAATCCCGGTTTTAATTCTCGGCTGTGTAATTCTTGCTTTCGGAATGACTATCGTAATACGCTCAGAAGCAGGAACGGGGCCGAATGATTTAGTTGCGGTTGTGATAAGTGAAAAAGGCCATTTCAATTTTGGGATTACCAGAGTAACAACAGACATTATATTTGTTCTGGCCGGATTTATTCTGGGCGGCAAACTCGGAATAGGCACAATAATATGCGCGTTCTTGGTCGGAATTGTTGCGAACTTTTTCATGCCGTATTCGCAGAAATTCATAAACTCAGGACTCAAATTAATACGATAAAAAAAAAATGAGAGGGGGAC
>JAFSLR010000320.1 GCA_017448375.1 Synergistaceae bacterium
GAGGTAAGATTCTAAATAGTTACCCCGTCTGTCTCCTTTCCTAACTTAAAAGGCGGGAAAAGTCCTATCCTGCCTACTATAGGGGAGGAGTAAAGAAGGGGTAATTTTATATTTATGGGATTGTTTTGTTACGCTCAAACCTAAAATCCGCAGAGGTTTACCTTTTCTGGGTCAATCTCAATAATCCAATTTCCGAAACTCTCTATATCATCCCAAAGCCGCCTGACTGCATCAGCAAACACTAATTCTTTTCCCGTCCAGCCGCAGAGAATTGATGACCTGTAACCGTATTCGGGCATTACGGTGTTAGTGTAGCCTGAAGTCTGAATGCTGACGATATTCATTTTCGGGTTGACTTCCTCGCGGTATCTCTTCACAAGCTCGTTAATGTCTATTCTGTCTCCGTTGCGGAGTGCTCCGAGCTTCTTGAAATCGCCCGTATTTATTCCGAACTTCCTGCTTGAGCCTGTCTGCATGTCGGAATATATGAATATGTTGTCCCAATGCTGACCCTGATTTATAGCGTTCTCGAAGAATAAGTATAGCCCGCTCTCAGTCGACATTCCGCATTCCTGTCCGACGGTGTTCACGAGTTTTGCCTGTTCGAGGACTCCTGCATTCCTGTCTATGTGTACGGATCTCAGTTTGTCGCCGAACGGGAATACGATTCCTTTTTCCGCTCTCATAGCACCTATAACGCTGCTTAGGTTTCCTATTTCGGCCATGCTTATGCTTCCGTGTTCCGAAGTGTGAGCACCCCATGCAGAGCCGGAATTATCCGTGAGGAATGCACAGCGTCCGGGGAGTTCGGGGAGATTATCGCATGATATGTTGATACATTCTTCAAGTGCATTCTGTACTCTCTCATGATACGGGAAGAACCTTGCGGCTGCGTCCCAGAGCCACGAACTTTTTTCGTCCTCAAAGATTTTCCACGCCGTATAGTAACGGAACGGGAATTGTTTTCCGCCCTTCACCCCTGCTTTGAGGAGTTCAAGAACTGCTGACAGTATTTCGGGGTCTTTAACCTCTTTGAATATTCCCCTGAGATTACGCAATAAGGCCATGTGGGGCATACGTATTGTTGTGAGTATATCCTTCCAGCTTTTTCGCGAAGCCCTGAGACGTTCCCAAATATTTTCGCCTTCAGGCATTGGGAGTTTTCCGTCTCTCATCAGAGTGTCAACAAGCTGCCCTTTAGCGTGGCAAATCCTCACGGTGTTAATGAGTCCTGTACCCGAATTTGCGTATTTTGACATCGAGTATGAATCCATTGAGCCGATTTTCTTTGCCCATGTACGTTTGAGTATTGCAGGGATTCCGCGTTTTGTGCCGAAAGCCGAAAGCCAGTACTCTAACTGATTAATTACGTCATCGCCGCGTGTCATGACTCTCATTGCGTATTTCTGGAACTTTCCGGGATTCCGCTTTGTGAACTCTGACCTGTTGGGGTGAATTGCAGCCCGTACTATTATGATCTGCGGATTAAGCCTCATCAGGAATTTTTCGCGGAGTTCGACAGCCCATTTCAGAGTCCCTTCAAAGCTGAAGTTCAATGCCCTATCAATAACCTGCTCCATAACCTGAGAGGCTGTCAGCATTCTGAACTCGTCAGTCATTTTCCGGAAATGTCTGTCCCATTCCTGTTCATGTTCCTCTTCCCAAGCACTGATATTGTAATTATATTCCCAGCCGAGTCCGTAAATGGCGTTGAAATTAATGGGGGCTTCATTGTCGCCTTCACGGTAATACATAGGTTCGCCGAAAATTGACCCTGCGCTAATCAGCTTGAGAGTGTCAAGAGGATTCATCATTTCGTAGGAGATTCCGCCCATGAAGTTTTCTTCTCTTGTTTCCTCCTCAACGTCTCTGGCGAACTCTTCATGAGTTATGCTGCGTTCTACAATTTCTTGTATATGATAACATTCAACAGGCATAAGAATCTCATAGGGGGCAGAATAATATTCCTGCGGTACATAATACGCTATATATTGTGCTTTGCGTTTTTTTAACGTACCTTGAGAAGGCTCGCTGCCAATATGTCCCCAAGAATACCAGTCTCTTATCCGACGATAAAAATATAATTTGCCGTCTCTTTTTGCAACCCAATCATAAACCCATCGACGCGGGCCTTTTACGCTTCCCTTATGCGGCCACCTGTAAACCCAATTCCTGTACCTTTGTTTGATTGCGTATTCGTGTCCCCGTAACTCTAGCTCATCGACTTTTTGCTTGAGTCTTTCAGCCTGAGTCCTGAGATATTCTGCCGTTTCGGGGCTGTAACGCTCGCAGTAACCCGCCCGTTTCAAGACTTCTTCAACTAGTGCCATATAGTAATCAGAGTCGGCCTGATAATAAAACCATTGAACAAAGTTTTCAAATGAGTAAGGCTCTATTGCACCGAAGAGTTTGGAGAGGACTTCCTCCAATGAAAGCTGAATCGTGTGCGTTGTTTCATACTCATGAGACTCTCTTTCGGCTTTTGTTTTAGTGCGCCAGCTTCCTCCGCCTTTGCGTCTCTGGGGCGTAATATCACGGTCATCAATCAGCGATTTCTTTCTGAGAATCTTTAACTCTGCAAAGCATTTTTTCCCGCGATGTAACATTATTTTCACCTCCTTTCACTTTTGACGCAGGGAACCTTAACGGCATTCCGTCATCTGAATCGCTCTGTAACGTCCGGAACTCCCTATCATTTCAGGCTCCGTAAAGACTCCCGGCGAGGTCGGCCTTCAGGCGGTCTCAACGTTAAGCGCGGTTCGGAGTCAGTCTTGCCAGCTCCGTGTGTCTTGCGTGGGGAATGATACCCCGTGAATCAAATGCCCGCAATAAACCTGTAGTTTAATGACAATGGGATAACATGCTGATAGAATTTCATCGTTTCAGCCGGAAGGTGAAAAACCTAAAACGGAGGGGACGAATGCCGCAGCAGATTTCATGACTGCATCTTTAATTTATAGTTTATCCTTTTTTCGCGCTCCTTCGGGAGTTGTCATGAAAAGTATTCGCGGTGTTAATGCGCCTGATTCACGGGGAGGAAAAAAACCGGGAGTCAGGCGTTTTTTGTGATGAGAGATTGAGATTAGGCAGCAGGATAGGAGATCTCCCTGTTATCGTAGACAAGGAGGTCCTCTATTGATACCCCGAAAAGAAGCGCAAGTGCTAGAAGGTTGTCGACAGCGGGAAGGCACTCGCCGTGCTGCCATTTGTAGATTGCCTGCGGGTACTCGAACCCGAAATATTCCTGAAGGTCCCTTACTGTGAGGCCGGAGTCTTTGCGGTGCTGCTCAATGCTTCGGCCTGTCCTCTGCAAATCAATCACCGGAAAAGTCGCCATTAATGCTCCTCCTGTTTGTGCCTTTTGCTGAATGAATGATTATGTCTTTAATGGGAACGCCGTAAGATTTGAGTCTCTGATATTTTCAACAGGAAGTGAATTTTAGCATGAAGGGTACGAATATGCAAATAATTTTTTGAGAGCCTGTCTAGAATCTAAGTAACAACAATCGAATGAAAGCAAGCGTTACCTTCCACTCCTTAACCCTTATCGCAAAAACACGAATCACATTCACCGAACA
>JAFSLR010000321.1 GCA_017448375.1 Synergistaceae bacterium
TAGTCGTAAGCCTGAACAGTAGCATCTTTAACGCCGCTAAAATTCCTGATCACCGCTTCAATTTCTTTTGTCTCAATCCTGAAGCCGCGAATCTTCACTTGTCCGTCCTTGCGCCCTACAAACTCAACATTTCCGTCCTGACGGTAGCGCACAATGTCTCCAGTGTGGTACATGCGCCACTCGTTGAACGGGCAAGCCTCGTAAGCCTCCGCTGTTTTGTCCGGGCGGTTAAGGTATCCCCTGCTGACCTGCGGCCCTGAAAGGCAGTATTCACCCGCCGCGCCTGCCGGGAGTCTGTGGCCGACCTTATCGAGAATGTAGCCGTGAATTGTCCTGAAAGGTTTTCCGACCGGGATATTCTGCTCCCATTTGCGAATCGGGAAGAGACTCACACCGTAGCAGTTCTCCGTAGGGCCGTACCCGTTCGCTATCTGGTAGCTCAGACCGGCAGGGTCTACGGCAGGGAGTTTTTCTCCGGCGATTATGAGAAGCCGCAGTGTTTTGCAGTTCGGGTAATTCTGCATGAACTGAACGCCAACTTGAGTTGTGAGCAACAAAGCCGTAATCCCCGCGTCATCGAAATATTTTGCGAGCAGGTCGAGATTCATGCGTATGTCCTCAGAGATTATATGCACTGTTCCGCCGTTAATGAGTGTGCAGAAAACATCGGCCATGTTCACATCGAATCCGAATGAAGCATAGTCGGCGATTCTATCATCTTCCCTGTAGAAGCCCGCAAGCCCTATTCCGTGAGCGAGCGCGACAACATTACGATGTTCAATCTGGCAGCCTTTCGGAGTCCCTGTGCTGCCTGACGTGTAGAGCATGACGAACAAATCTTCAGGGGACGGGCTCGGAGGAGTAGCAGTAGAATCGTCCATCCCGTATAGCTCACTCAGCAATAACACTTCACCGTGATATTCATTCACGAGTCCGCGCAAAGAGTCATCTGCAATCAGCAATTTTGCGCCGGAGTCCTTCACCATGAAATTCAAGCGTTCCTGCGGGTAACTTGGGTCAAGCGGCTGATACGCGCACCCTGTTTTCACCACAGCAAGAGGGAGAATGAAGACGTTTTCATTTCGCGGAATTATTATCGACACAACTTCTTCGGACAATTTTTCTTTGCCTGTAATGACTTTCATTCTGCCATAGATTTTCGCCGCGAGTCTGTCTGTAAGCTCATCAAGCTCCCTGTACGTGTATTGCTTGTCCATGAAGACAGTCGCAACTTTATCGGGATTCTTCTTTGCGTTCCTCCTGAAGGCTGATACAGGGGTGTCGCTCATGTCGTAATTCAGATCCCATTCAGGGTTGTACGAGTCGAGAATCTCCCATTGCCGCGAGTTCGTAATGCTGATGTCGGAAATTTTATCCTTTGTGAGAAGCCCGCGCACGGCGTTTTCGTAGCATTCAGCGAGTTCCTGCATTATTTCACGGCTGTAAAGCGCGGTGTCGTAGACGATTTTGATTCCGGCTTCGTCCTCTGTTCCTGTGATGAAGACAGCGACAGGAATTTTCGCTTTATCCAACGAAAGCTCTTCCATAACAAGTTCGCCGTATTTTGTATTGTACTCGTTGAAGACTCCTATTTGGTAGGCGTACGAGATGCTCGGGTGGAAATCGAATTTTGACGCGGTACGGGCAAACGGGTAATTTTCATGAAGAAGAGTGTCGTTGAAATTTTTTGCCGCCCGCTTGATGAAGTCAGCAACTCTTTCGGAGCTGTCAACAGTCTCAACAAGAGGCAGCGAATTAACGAACATTCCGAGAGTGTCGTGAATCTTCATGTTGCTGCGACCGTTCGAGATTGTCAGGATTGAGACAGTATCATTGCAGACAAAACGCGAGAAGGTTATGTACCCTGCCGCAAGGTAAATTTCAGCGGGTGTTACGCCATTTTTGAGTGCAAACTCTTTCACGGCCTTGATGTCCGTCCTGACGGTTACGGAGTCTTCAGAGTGCGTGAGATTTTCGCCGTAAACATCAGGGATAATCTGCGTTGCTTCGTCTGAGAGTGCCATTCTTCCGGCAAAAAAGTCATCTGCTCCCTCCGTCATTCTCTCGTCCCCGGCGTAATCGTAGTAGCTGTATTCTTCGCGCTCGATCTCCTGCCCGTCAAGTTTCTCGCATAACTGGTGAAGGAAAATATCTATTGACGCGCCGTCAGTAACAAGATGGTGCATGTCAATGAGCAAATAAAGCCCTCCGTCAAAAACACTCACAATCTCGAAGCGCACAAGCGGCCCTTCTGAGAGGTTGAACGGGCGTACGAATCCTTCTTTGCGGTAAGACTCGAAATCCTGAGCTGACATCTCTTTTTCGGGAATATCGAGCGTGAAATCGGGAATAGGCTCCTGAATTATCTCGTTGCTCTCATTGGCCGTAAACCTGCAAAGGATATAGGAATGTGCCTCAACGACTCCCCGCACCGCGTCCTTGAGCTGTACTGCTGTAACGCCGTCGGGAATCTTCACGGAAAACGGAGTGTTGTATACGGTTGATGACGGGTCAATCTGGCATTCCGTGTAAACACCCTGCTGTTCAAACGTTAGTCCACATGAATGTTTTGCGCTTTCCTGTGGTTTCGGCAGCTCTGCTTTTTCCTCGTGAGACTCTGACAGCAGCAATTTTGACAGAATGTCATTCTCTATGCTCTGCACGGTTCCTTCTGATACGAGCTTTCTCACCTGTAATTGAACGCCATATTTCTTGTATATCTGTGTCGCAAGCCGTATGCTTGAAATTGACGTGAGCCCGAAATTTCCGAGCGTGTCAGTAATCCCGAAAGAATCAGTGCCGGTTATTTCCGCAATTATGGCCTTTATGTCTTTCTCAAGAACATTTAAAGGTGCTGATACCGTTGATACTTCTGTGCGTGAGGCCGTAATTTCGGGTTTGGGAAGGGCTTTGCGGTTGACTTTCTGATTCTGGTTGAGCGGTATTGAGTCTATCTGCATTGTTACAGCCGGAATCATATATGGCGGTTTCCTATCGCCGACGAACTTATTCAGGGCGTTAATGTCGACAGGCTCATCGCTCACGACATAAGCCGCAAGATATTTTTCCCCGCTGTCTGAATCGAACGCCTGAACAGTAACATCTTTCACGCACGGAAAATCTCTGATAACCGCTTCAACTTCTGTCAGCTCAATTCGGAATCCGCGCACTTTCACTTGAGCGTCATTCCTGCCGACAAAGTCAATGACCATCTCCCCGCCGTCATAAACATTCCTGACAATATCGCCAGTCCTATAGATTTTCGTGTAGCCTTCCTCATTCGTGAAAGGGTTTGCGATGAAGCTCTCAGCGTTTTTCTCCGGCCTGTTGAGGTAGCCGCGCCCGACCTGATGGCCTGAAACCCAAAGCTCGCCGGGCATATACGGAGGGAGTTTGCGACCGTTCTTGTCAACAACATACAGCTTCAAGTTGTCGAGAGCCGCGCCGATTGGTACACGCCTGTAGAGTTTCTTGACGTTGGTAAATGTGACTAGCATTGTGGTTTCTGTAGGGCCGTAAGCATTAAAGAAAGCAAAGCTCTTGTTCTCCGGGAAAACTGGAGCGAGCTTCTCCCCTGCCACATATAAATATTTCAGCGATTGCCCCGTGTAGTACTCCGCGAACTGCCGCCCTACCTGCGTTGTTATGAATGCGTGAGTGATTCCCTCATCATCAATATATTTCTGCAACGCCTCAAAATCAAGCCGCATATCCTCGCCGATTATGTAGACCGTTGCGCCCGCTGTCAGTGGAGGATATATCCCCATCATGTGCATGTCAAAACCGTAGCTTGCGTATTCAGCGACCCGCGAATTTTCCGTGAGATTATTCGTCTTCTTGTCCCACGCTATGAAACAGGCAAGATTCCCATGTTCGAGCATTACGCCTTTCGGGACTCCTGTTGAACCTGATGTGTAAAGCATGATGAAGAGATTTGACGGACTCGGATTCTCCGTGAGTCTCTGCGCTGGAGGAAGCGAGGGTATTTCGTCAGTATAGAGTATTTCACCGTCATAATTCGGCACGCATTCTTTGATGAGATTCCTGTCTGCAATCAACAGCTTTGCGGAAGCGTCCTTTATCATAAATTCAAGTCGCTCAGGCGGGTACGACGGATCTAATGGCTGATAAGCGGCGCAGGATTTCAGCACTCCCAGCGATGCGAGAACCATATACTCACAGCGCGGTATCAACACCGATACGACATCTTCAGAGCCTATGCCGCGTCCTTTCAAGTATGCCGCTATTCTTTCGGTGATTTCGTCAGCCTCTCTGTATGTGTAACGCTTCTCTTTGTACACTGCCGCTATATTGTCCGGAAATTTCTCTGCTACCCTGCGGAACTGCGTTACTATGTCCGATTTGTCGTAATCGGTTTCGGTCTGGTTGACATTATCGAGAAGGGACTCTGTTTCAGCGTCAAGAAATTCTGTGTCATTGAGATTCTCTTTTCGCATGAACTCCGTGAGAACTTTATCATAAACTCCGGCGAAATTCCGAATGAAGTCCTCAGTGTAGAGATTTTTACGGCAGGTGAAATGATACGAGAGGCCGCCGTCTTCCGGGAAAACTAACATCTCGATACCTGCTTTTGACTCGTCGAGGGACACATTCACTTCAGAGCAGGGACACCCGCAGAATGATTCTATTTTTCCGCTCACTGCTCCCTGAAACGCAAAGAGAATATCAGACGTGATTCCCAAATCATGACTTATTTCGGCAAATGAGTACGCGCTGTAAGAAAGGCTGTCGGTAAGCTGGCGTTTTGTCTCACGGATATAATCAAGCACAGTGCCTTATTGAGTTTTGCAGATTACCGGGTAAGTCCTGACGAACATTGAAACGCTGTCCATGAATCTGGA
>JAFSLR010000322.1 GCA_017448375.1 Synergistaceae bacterium
AGCGGTGAGATTGACGGCACTGAGGCGGTGTTATTTCTCGACAATGACGAAGAAGTTACTAGGACCTTCGGAAATTTCCAAAACGGACTTGTTGAGACCATAACGGTAAAGGGCTACCGTCCTTTCAACGGCACGTACAATGCTTATCACGGTCACGCGTAAGGAGGGATTTTTATGTCTAAGAAAAAACTAATAATTGCTTGATGTATACTCGCAGTGCTTTTTGCTTTCTTCGGCAGCTGTGACATTAGCTGTAAAATCCGCAGCAACGAGAGTGACAATTCAGTTTCGGTTCCCGAAAATCAGGAGGAGATTTCAGAAACGGACTCGCCGAGGCCATAATGATAGAAGGCTATCGTCATAAACATAATGGACACTCCTTCACCTCTGAAAGCAGGCCAAGTAAGTAGGACAATCAATGAATCCCCTTCAGAATTAGCACAACTAGTCTGAGGGGGATTTTTATATTTTTGCCCTGACGCTTTGCGCAAACGTTGATTTTTCTGCGCAAAAATTGAGTAAAGCACCTTAACCGTTATTACTCTTCCTGAAATAATAACCGCAAAGATTTTAAGATTTGCGGAGGTATATTTATGAAACGTTATATTGTTGTTCTGCTTGTCTTGTTCAGTTTCCTGAGCATGGCTGAAGCAGAAGAAGGAGTTATTAATGACAAGCCATTGAGGGACATTGATGATATTGTCTGGGAAGTAACAGGCACACACACCGTCATAAAAAAATCATTCCTTAAATTCAGAAATGACGCTGACGGCAGCTTCAAGTTCTCAATCAACTGGAGCGACGCGAACCTTGACGGCACAGACGTAAAGCTCAATGAGTCAAAATCTTACGAAACAGGTCATGCCGCAGGTAAAACTAATACCGGCATTCACCCTGTCGCAGGCAAGAAGAGAACAAGCGACGGCAAACTTGTTGTAGTGTTCCCTTCAACCGTCTCATCAGGCACAGAAAAGCTCTTCATCAACAGCCTCAAAATATCCGGCAATATTGACGACCATTCAATCACGAATGACGCATATCACTATCATTCAGCCACCGGTAAACTGAGCAACCTGTACATCAGCGATTCGGCAAGCGGTTTGTTCCCCAGCAACAACGGGGACAGAGAGGTATTCGCGATCACATACTTCATCGCGAACGGAGGAAAGCGTCCGGGCTTCTCTCAGTCGTTCAATGCTCATCTCTGTCTGTTTGACCCCGAAACGAATCAGTCGAAGGTACACAGTCTCGGAGTCATGAACGGTTTATTCCCTTCTGTGAGAGTAGTTGCAGGAGACTTTGACAATGACGGCAAAGAAAATGAACTCGCCATTATAAGAGACGGCGGAAACGCTGATTATTACCTGACAGTTTACAGAGTCTCAGGGCTCGACATAGGCAATGCTATTTACTCAGCATCACTGGGTGCAAGAGAAAATACGGAAGCGGATAATTCGGACGGCTGCGAGATAGTTGCAGGAGATTTCAACAATGACGGCAAATCAGAATTCGCAGCAATCTATGCAGACTTCAAAGACACAAGCTCATTCGCAAATCCCGGCGGTGATTATTATCCGACAGTTACAATTTTCAGCTGGAAGGATTCAACTTTCATACAGAAAAGCAAAACGGATCAGAATGATAATCTTCATCTCGGCACAACTCACTGGACTTCATCATCTTATGTCCCTCACTTCGGACTCATCGCTGAAGTAGAAGACATTGACGGCAACGGCACGGATGATATTGTCCTGCTGACTGCAAGCTACGGCGGCAGTGAAGGAAATATAGTCGCTTCTGTATGGGACACTGACAAAAATTTAAATCCTTCCGTGAAATGCCTGAAAAAAACTTCGACAAAAATTGCAGGCTTCGGCGGTACAATGGGTGAAGATCCGGCAGAATGTAGTTATCTCCCGCGAAGTTTATCACTTGGTCTTGTTCCTATGGGCGATAAAAGCAATGGCGAAAATGCGTGCAGGATTCTCGTCACAAAATCTCAGGGCGGTGATAAAAGGCGTGCTTCTAATGATTACAGAACCGGCGACGAAATATTCTACATGATGGTTAATAATACTAACGGTTCAGTAAGTTCACTCAGCGATTTAACACTCTGGAAAAGCGGCTCTAAAGGCTATGCTACAGCAGTCGTTCCCGGCGATTTCTACACTGAATGCGTAGAACTGGCTGACGACCCCGAACACCTTATATATGAAAAAGACAGGGTATATGCCGCAGAACTTCAAACTCCTCCTTATCACGTTGACTTCATACAGCCAGATTTCCCAATCGGTGAAAGCACTCTGACAAGCAAAAAAGTAGTCAATGTCTCATTTTCAGGCTCATATTCGCAGTATCAGCAGACTCAATCTACCTCAACCAAAAACGATGTATCATTCACCACAACCAGCTCTACAGAATGGGGAGTTGACGCAAAAGCTGGAGGAAGCTATAAACTCTTCGGAGTTGAAACTTCAGGAGGCTATAAAGATATGGCTTCGACTATTAATAACGAAACTGAAAGTGCACAGGCTACGCGAACTCTGGCTATATCAGAAACAGCTTCAGGCTCAGACAATGTAGTACTTTACACGACTAACAGGCATGTATGGCGTTATCAGATACTCAGTTACCTCAACAAACCCAATGATGAGGTAGGCGATGATAAGTTCATGACGTTCACTCTGTGTGAAGCCCCTGAAATTCATGACGGAGAGGCAGGCAACAGCTCTCAGCTCGATGACTATAATCCGATTCATGAAGAAGGGAATCTGTTCTCATACCCTGCTTTAATTGAACACATACCTTACTGGGGAGCATATCAGGCTATTCTTTCTCAGAAAAAGACTACAACGATGGGCAAGACTAGAAGCAGTCTGACAGTCGACCTCACCGAAGTGAACACAAATAATACAACGACTACAACTAAATCTAAGAAGGCATTGAACGGTTCACTCACACTATCGCTCAATGTTCCGAAATATCTTCATGCAAGCACCACAGCTACAGGCTCATACTCGAAGGAACTAACGAACACGGAGGCTTACACGAAGACCTACCAGAAAAGCGACAAGTTCATAATAGAGCTTCCGGCATCAACAACGGGCATACAGTCCGGCTACACAGCTCACAGTATAGCGGCTCAGGTGTATGCAGATGCGGCGGGAGTTATGAAAACAGCTTTTGCAGTAACGGAACTGAATCAGGACGCTGCGCTCTGGAACAGGTACGGAGGAGTTTATGGCAAGAAGCCTGACCCTGCGCTTGTTCTTCCGAAACGTTTTGGGATGTTCAAGGACGCTGAAGGGCTCCAGAAGTGGGGTGCTGTCGAACACTGGCCAACTGCACTTAAACTTCGGGGAATCAGCTTCTATGATGTAACGGCTGAAAGTTCAACGATATTCTCTGACGAACTCAACAGTTCACGAAGCAACCTGTCCAGACACTCGCTCATTGCCGGCCACACCTACAAGATTCAGATACCCGTTTACAATGCGAGCTTTGTTGATGCAGGCAACGTTGATGTGGAAATGCGTATCTGCAAGATGAACGGGAATGCTGATGATAATACTCTGCCCGATATATCATCTCTGAATATTATTGACCGTCAGACTGTAAGACTTGGGGGGTGGGTTGACGGCTCGGCTCTTGGCCTTAATGACCCGGACCCGAATAAAGCTATGGTTTCGTTCGACTGGACTATAGACTCAAGCTACACTGAGAGCAACTACAGGCTTTTCTTCGTGATAGATCCTGATAATAAGATTGATGAGATTCTTGAAGTCTGGGATGTCTCCAAAGAGGGCGGCCAGTACACAGGAGATCCGGGCGGCAATAATGTGGGGTATGCGAAAATTGCGATACTGAACTCTGAGCCTGAAATTGTGAATGCCTCATCAGGTGGAGCAGGACTCTTCCATGCGGCGGCTGATAATGTAACTGAGGACGACTTCAAGATGTACTTTGAGCCGGTGAGAGCGAACGATACGCGGACACGGCTTACGCTCAATGAGTTTCGTGCGGAGCTTGCGAACATAAAGGAGGACTTTATCGCTCATGCCACAGTCGTGTATTCAGGCACGAGGACGCTAACGAACGTTTACTTTACCATGACCAGAAACCGCAACGGTGAGTTGAGCATCATAGCCGACCGCAACATTCCTGCGATATTCCCGAACAGAGAATATCACTGCTCGTTCATCGTATACCCTGAGAGATTGTTGAGCAGTACGTTTGACGTTAGCATGACTGGCGACAATTTGAGTCTCAGCTGGCCAAAAGATGACGGCAATGATGGCGGTGCTGGGGACGATTCAACACCTTCGGATCCCGTGCAAGAGGCAGGCAGTTCTTCAAGCGGTTGCGATATGGGAATGAACACTCTTGTTGCGCTTAGTCTTCTTGCTTTGTTCTCTCTGAGGGCGAAGAAGCATCGTTAGTGAAATGGATATTGCGCGTGCAAGTATAAAACGCAGACTAGTAGTCCTGTTTATCTGCGTAATGATTGCACTCGGAGGAGTTGCAGCATATTTCAGCTTAGGTAAGCTCGAAGACCCGGTATTTACGATTAAGACAGCAGTTATATCTATCGTATATACCGGCTCTACCGCATACGAGGCCGAACAGGAAGTTGCCAGCCGTATGGAGGACGCAATTCAGGCAATGGGCGAAATAAAGCGAATCCGTACACGCTGTACACCCGGCCTCGCTGTTATTTATGTTGACATTCAGGATACTTATACGGCCAGCGATCTGCCCCAGATATGGAATGTTCTCCGGCAGAAAGTTAATGATGAACTTGTTAGGCTTCCGTCGGGCTGTACAGTTTTAATCAATAATGACTTCGGCGATGTCTTCGGGCAGTATTACGCACTGACGGGGGACGGCTATACCATGCGGGAATTGTGGGAATACGCCGACTTCCTGAAAAAAGAATTAGTGCTGATTCCTGAAGTCGCAAAAGTAAGCATTCTTGGTGAACAGACTGAAGGAATTTATGTAGAGTTCTCGTCGTCAAGATTGCGTTCTCTGGGAATATCATCAAGCGCAATATTTAACGTCCTGAATCAGCAGAATACACTTTCTGCAATGGGGAAAACTTTTTACGGTAGTCAGTACGTTACGATCAATCCGACTGGAAGTCTTCTCAGTGTTGAAGATTTCGGCGAGACAGTTATCGGAGGCACTGGAGGCAGGATTATACGCTTAAAGGAAGTTGCGGAGATTAGGCGCGATTACGTAGACCCTCAAAGTATGATGATGTTCTTTAACGGCAAACCGTCTTTAGGAATAGGTATAGCAACAGTTACAGGCGGTAATGTCGTAACTATGGGGCAGGCTGTGGCGAAACGTCTTGAGGAATTAGAGTCAGACCGTCCGATAGGCATGGAGCTAAATGAAATTTATATGCAGTCTGAAGGTGTCATCAAGTCAGTAAACGATTTCGTTATCAATCTCGTTGAGTCCCTGATTATCGTCGTTGGAGTCCTTCTTGTATTTATGGGTATGCGTTCGGGCTTCATGATAGGGATTGTCTTATTGTTGACCGTAGCAGGGACTTTAATGATCATGAATCAGCAGGGGATATTTTTACAGCAGGTATCACTGGCCGCCATGATAATAGCTCTCGGTTCTCTGGTTGATAACGCAATAGTTGTAGCTGAAGGTATGTTAGTCGGAGTTCAGCGTGGTCAGTCTACCGAAGACGCGGCCTCAGAGACAGTAACAGGTTCGATGTGGGCAATGCTGGGAGGAACGATTATAGCTGTCCTAGCATTTGCCCCGATTGGACTTTCACCCGACAACACTGGCGAATATTGCAAGAGTCTGCTTCAAGTCGTAGGTATTTCCATGATATTAAGCTGGGTTCTTGCAATTACGGCTACTCCTGTGCTGGGAAGCCTTATGCTCAAGCCCTCAAAGCAGGAGGGAGACCCTTACGACAAATTTTTATTCAGAGCGTACAGGGCATTTCTTGAAGGCTGTCTGCGTTATCGTTTAATAACAATGTCAGTAGTTCTTGGAATGTTTGTATTCTCTCTGTTTGCCCTGACTATGGTCGAGAAAGTATTTTTCCCTCCTTCTACTGCGATGTATTTTGTAGCTGATTTATGGCAGAGGGAAGGTACTTCAATCAATTCTCAAAGGGAGATGACCGAAAGACTGGCCGAAATTTTAGCGAAACGTCCTGACGTGAAGAATATTACGAGCTTTATAGGCAGCGGAAGTCTGCGCTTCATGCTGACGTATTCTCCTCCTGATTCTGACAGTGCGTTTTCTGAACTTCTCATAGAAGTCAAAGAGGGCGGAGACCCTAAAAGTGTTTTGCTTGAGACTCAGCGCATGATTAATGAAGAAATGCCGGGTGTTACAGGAGTATGCAAATTATTCGCAAAGGGTAGTAGTATGGCACCTGTTATCGAAGCACGATTTTATGGGGATGACCCTCAAGTTTTGAGAGAACTTGCAGGACAGGCGCGCAAAATCATGGAAGAAGACCCTATACATAATTGCGTGAGGCTTGACTGGTGCGATCCTGTAACAGTTTTCAGACCTCAGATACGCAAAGACAGAATGCAGAGTTTAGGGCTTAATCGTCCTCTAATCAATAATGCTGTTCTTGCAGGAACAACTGGAGTTACTGTCGGAGCATTCAGGGACGGCGACAGGTCTTTAGCGATTCTGTTCGGCCTGATACCTGAAGAGAGGCACAGGATTCAAAATCTACAGTCCTTGCCGATATGGGCACCTGCGGCAAATAAGGC
>JAFSLR010000044.1 GCA_017448375.1 Synergistaceae bacterium
AGTGCGGCTACTGCGTCAACGTACTTCTCGTAGGTAGTGAGGAGTTCGCCCTTCTTGTCGCCCAAAAGATCTTCGGCGATGTACTGGCCTGTTGTGCCTCTCTGGGCTGCGAGTTTTTCGGTCTTGAGGTCTGAAGGGGATTTCAGTTTTCCGCCCTCAGCGAACGCGCACGATACAAGCGCAAGAACGAACATTAACGCAAGAAATTTTTTCATGAATAAACAAATCCTTCCTGTGAAAATTTTGACAATTATTATAGCTTAATCGTTTGTCAATTTACGAAATTATAGCCTGCTATTATTCTCAAACACTCCCGATTGTCATAACCTTACTGGCAACCGCAAAATACATCGTGAGGCTTCCCGCGTCAACAATCGTCGTAACAATCGGCGCGGCCATCAATGCAGGATCAAACCCTAAAGACTTTGCGAGAAGGGGCAGCATTCCCCCGACAGTCTGAGCGAATATCACCGTCGCAAAAAGACTTATCCCAACCGTGAGCGACAAAAGCCAGTCCCCGCTCATTGCGTACTTGTAGAAGAAGTTGACGAACGCAAGCCCGCCTCCAACAATCAGACTCACTCGAATCTCCTTGAACAGAACAGTGAAAGCGTCCCGGAGCTTCAATTCACCGACAGCAATTCCGCGTATTACGAGCGTTGAAGACTGCGACCCCGCATTACCGCCAGTGTCCATTAACATCGGGATTGACGCAATAAGCGCAGGGAGTGCCGCAAATACAGACTGGTAATGATTGAGGATTGAGCCTGAGAGAGTCGCCGAAATCATGAGAACCATTAACCAAATCACGCGCTTCTTCGCAAGCTCCCCGATACTCATCGACAAATACGGCTCGTCCATTGGCAACATGGCCGCCATTTTGTGGAAGTCCTCTGTGCTTTCTTCCTCTAATACTTCCATAGCGTCATCAACCGTAACGATTCCGACAAGATGATTCTGAGAGTCGACAACAGGTACGGCCATGAAGTCATATTTCTGGAAAATCTCCGTAACCTTCTCGCGGTCATCGTTCGTGTTTACGGTGATTAGGTTCGTGTCGGTCATAATGTCCTGTATCTTGTCGGCATACTGGGATAACAGCATTGTTCGCACTGTAACGACTCCGATTAAAACGCCTTTGGGGTCGGTAACGTAGCAGGTGTAGAGGGTTTCTTTGTCGGTGCCGACTTCCCTAATGTGCCTGAATGATTCCTCAACGTTCATATCAGGACGGAGGGAAATATATTCGGTGGTCATAATGCTTCCGGCTGAGTCTTCCTGATACTGTAATAGCTGGTTGATACCCCTGCGAGTTTCGGGGCTTGCGTTTGCGAGAATGCGGTTTACGACATCAGCTGGGAGTTCTTCTGCGAGGTCGGCCGCGTCATCGAGGAACAACTCATCAACAATCCGCCCTAATTCGGGGGCTGTGAGCTGTGATACAAGGGCTTCTTTTGTGTCGGGGATAAGGTGCGCGAAGACTTCTGCGGCCATGTCCCGGCTTAATGCCCTGAAGAGTATAACGCGGGATTCGGGTTCGAGCTGTTCGAGGGTGTCGGCAATATCGGCATCGTTCATATCTTCCGTTATTGTTCGGAGTTCGCGTATGTTTTTGCTGTCTATTAATGATTGTATCTTTTCGAGAGTTTCTCTGATTTCGGGCATGGCTTTTGCACCTCCTGTAAGTATCGTGGAGAATTTTATCACGCATTTTTTATGATAATATACAGAAAAAATAAGGGGGTTTTCATTTTGATAAAGGAATCTGAAATCATCAGCATTATTGACAAGTATAAATTATGGTTTTTTGTATTTGGAATGATTACAGGAGCGTTAGTGCTGTGGATAGGCTGGTATTTCTGGGGAAGGGCAGTTTATTTTAACATTACAGAAGAGGAACTGAATCAAGCTCGGATAGAAATACAGCGTCTTGAAGAGGAACTAAGAAAAAAAGGTGCGTATAACTCCAGTGAAGAATTTTCAGCTTACCGTGAAAGCGCAGACAAAAATATTGCTGATTTGAGAGAAACTATACGGCATTTCAAAGCCCAAGCCGTTATCAGCGAAGACATAGCCGGAAAAATTATGAAAGAACTTGACGAGACTAAATCACATCTTCAAAAAGAAAAAATCCTTACAGAACAACTTCGGAATGAAGCAGAAAATCTTAAAGCCGAAAATACTGTGCTGTCTCAAAAGCTCGCTGAGGCAGAAGCAAAATGTTCTGAATATCAGCAAAGAGACGAAAAAAGAAAGGAATGGATCAAGCAAAATACAAAAAAGGGAAGCTCTTAAAGCCTCCCCGCATTATGAGCTAATAATTAAGAAGCCACACCGTCATTGCTCCGCTTTTGACCATGAGAACCCTATCTCCGGGATAAGCTGCCCTGCCCTTATGAGTGGTCCCGTGTTCATCTTGGCCTTCAAACGTATCAAGTTTACCGAGTGAACCGTCATCGAGAATCTTATAGTTGTAGCCGTCCTTGATATCCATGTGTATGACTTCTACATCGTCAGGCACTGTGAACTCTATCGGAACACGGAGGCTTATTTTTACACCGTTCACGCCCACCTTCACTCCCCTTGCAGGGGGAATTTTACTGCCGTCTTTGGCCTCAATCTCAACTGTCCTATTGCTGAGATTCCATCTTTTTACCCTGTACTTAGCCTGTGGATGCCATTCCCCTGACGGCACAGGCGGATTATATCTGTCTCCCTGTGCTTCAACCTGTGCTTTGAGACGCTCAATTTCTGCCTTCAGGCCGCTGATTTCCTTTTCTTTAGCTTGCAGCTTTTTGTTCAGCGATGATACTTCCCTTTCAAGCCTCTTTTTCTCCTTGTTGTTGTTATTGGCTTTGTTCAGATTTCTATTTGCTCTGTCAAGTTGTCTCTGAGTCCTTTCGAGTTCATTCTCTTTTTTGTTGAGCTCTTCTTTCATATTCTCCATTACTGAGAGAATCTCATCGTCATTTCCCGTTCCAGCAGAAAATGACGTACTCTGAACAGCAAACACAAACAACACCGCAATCAATACCATTACAGCAAAACGACATGAACGCATTAATATTACCTCCCTGTGAAAAATTTGCGTAATTATATCATGAAAATTTTTTCTCCCATTCACGAAGGAACTTCAAATCTTCCTCAGTATGCAGCCAGTGTTCAGCGTCAGGAACAACCCGCAAATCACACCCGAAATTTTCCGCAAACCTCTCAATCTCAGAACGCGGAGTAACATTATCATTCTTGGGGTAAAGAATATGTGTATCAATTTCCCAGCGCGTTATCTGATGTTCAACAGCGAAAGTGTAATAGTCCCACGACAAATTTGCTTCGGGGATAATCTTTCTG
>JAFSLR010000323.1 GCA_017448375.1 Synergistaceae bacterium
AAGACGCTACAATGAAGCCTTCAGCAAGATTCCAGAAATAATAGTGCAGAAAGAAATTCCCCAGTCCGACACTTGCAGACACCTTTACATAATCCGCCTCAATCTTGACATGCTCAGATGTACGCGCCGTGAATTTTTCGATGCAATGTCAGCCGAAAATGTACAGTGCCAGATTCATTACGTCCCTGTTTACTGGTTCCCCTACTATCAGCACTTAGGCTACAAGATGGGATTATGCCCTAACGCTGAGGAAATCTACAAGGGAATAATGAGCATTCCACTTTACCCGAAAATGACGGATGATGATGTTGATGATGTGATTCACGCGGTAAAGAAAGTCGCAGAGAATTACAGAAAGTAAGAAAGGGATTGCGCTATGTTCCGAATATTTGAGAAGATAAGCAGAAATGAAGTCTACGTTATCGCCGAGATGAGCGCGAATCACGGAGGAAGTATCGAAAACGCTTTCCGAATCGTTCACGAAGCAGCTAAAGCCGGCGCGGACTGCGTGAAGATTCAGACTTACACCGCCGACAGCATAACGATTGACTGCCGTAACGAGTACTTCCAGATTCATGACGGTGGATTGTGGGACGGCTACAATCTTCACGACCTCTACAGCTACGCAGGGACTCCGTATGAATGGCAAGGGGCAATAAAGGAAGAGTGCGAAAAATGCGGTGTTGATTTCCTGTCGACACCTTTCGACCCTTCAGCCGTTGATTTCTTGGAGGGACTCGGAGTCGAGGCGTACAAAATCGCAAGCTACGAACTCAACGACATTCCATTAATCGAATACGCAGCCTCAAAGGGTAAGCCAATGATTATGTCGTGCGGAATGGCAAGCCCCGAAGAGATTCAAGACGCTGTTGACGCTTGCAGGAACGCGGGAAATAATCAGATAGTCCTCCTCAAATGTTGCAGTGAGTACCCGGCAAACTGGGAGGATATGCACTTGGGGAATATTCCTGACATGCGGAAAAGATTCGGGCTTCACGTTGGACTCTCGGATCACAGCTTCGGGAGTCTCGGTGCAGTTGTGGCGGTTGCGCTTGGAGCGAGGGTAATCGAGAAACACATTATGATTGACGGAGTCGAAAGTGCTGATACGGGCTTCAGCATGAGTCCCGGAGATTTCGCGAAAATGGTATCTGACGCAAGAAACGCTGTAATGATTTCGCAGGGGCCGGATTACTCCCTTTCACCCAAAGAAAAAGCGTCAACAATATTCCGCCGGAGTCTATTTGCGGTTAAGGACATAAAAGCGGGCGATGAGATTTCCGCCGAAAATGTACGGAGCATAAGACCCGCTAACGGAATAAACCCGAAATTCCTCAAATCAATGTTAGGCAGGAAGGCAAAATCTGATGTTGAATACGGCCAGCCTATAACGCAGGAATTTTACGACGAGTTAATGAGGTAGAAACATGGCGAAAAATGTTGCTGAATTGGAATCGGAGCGTCTCATTCTTAGGGGAATTACTGAAGATGACGCGCCCGAAATTGTAGAATGGAGATCAGACCCCGAAGCCTATAAATTTTTCAGGTCTCCTCACCGTATAACTATGGACGAGCATTTGTCATGGTACAGAAATAATTACTTGTCGAACAATAACCGTTTTGACTGGATATGTGTAGATAAATCATCAGGACGTAAAATCGGTGTGTTCGGTGCAGTAAGGGACGGCAATACAGCAGAGGTTAATTATCTTCTTGCACCTTATGCACAGCACAAAGGCTACGCATTGGAGGCCGTAAGAAGGATAATAGAATATGTGCGCTCCGAATTTCACATCAAAAGAGTCGTTGCGGAGATTCACAGGGACAACGCACCGTCAATCGCACTCGCTGAAAGGACAGGTTTCACCCTTGAGTCAGAATCGGGAGACTTCCTGCTGTATTCGTCTGAGGAGTAAGCCGTGATTTTCGTCCGGGCAGACGCAAACGAACATATAGGCGCAGGACATGTAATGCGCTGTAAGTCTGTCGCCGAAGCTCTCGCGGAAAGAGGCGAGGAAATAATTTTTGTTACGGCAGATCACAGAGGGGATTCGCTCTTGGGGGGATTCCCTTCTTTGTGCCTCGATTCGGACTTCCGTAACATGAATCAGGAACTCCCCAAACTTGAAGAGTTAATCAGAATCAACAAGCCTTCATTAATCCTCATAGACAGCTACAGCGTAACAGAAGAATATTTCACCGAACTTCACAGGCTCGTACACACTGCATACATGGACGACCTTAACGCGGGATTCTGGAACGTTGACTGTCTCATCAACTACAATATTGTTGCAACGTTATATGATTATTCGCGTTACGAAGGAACAGGGACACAGCTTATCTTAGAGCCTTTATACGCGCCGTTGAGAAACGAGTTCAGAGCGTTTCAGCCTCATGTGATAAGGGATAAAGTTTCGGACATTCTCATATCAGCCGGAGGAGCTGACCCCGCAATGATGACCGAGAAAATTATTCGGACAGTTTGCCCGGCGTTTTGTGATACAAGATTCCATTTCGTGATCGGCTCTCTCAATCCCAGAATCGAAAGCATAAAGAAACTTTCAGGCCGTAACATCATTCTCCACATAAACGAGCGTAACATGTCAAATCTTATGCGTGAATGCGATATTGCTGTCTCTGCTGCCGGGTCAACACTCTATGAGCTTTGCGCCTGCGGAACTCCTGCGGTAACGTATGTGCTTGCGGATAACCAGATTGGTGCGGCGGAAGAGTTCGGGCGACTCGGAATCATGATTAATGCCGGAGACTGCCGGAATAATGATGATATTTCCTCCGTGATTGCTGAAGTGTTACGGGGAATGAACAAGGCCGTGCGTGCTGAAATGTCCCGGAAAATGCAGAGGCTTGTTGACGGAAAAGGTGCAGGGAGAATTGCTGACGTTATAATTTCTTTATGTTCACGCGCTTAATTACAAGAGTTTGTAAAATCCCTTTACTGCTGTTAGAATGAGCTAATCACACAATAAGGATTAAAACATAATGAAAGTTGCTTTGCTGTCAAATGTAAATGTAGATTTCGTAATCCGTACTTTAACAGGAAATTTTGATGTCGTACCTTCAACGGGCTACGGCGATGTTTGGGGTCAGCTTCTCAACCCTAACTCCAATCTCAACCGTGAGAATCCGAATGTCATAATCTTTCTTCCTGACATTGAGCAGATTTTGGACGGGTGTTATGATTTTGCCGGAGCTGTAACGATAATAGATGAATGGTTTTCGAGATTCGACTCTGTCATTTCACGCGAAAAGGATTACTACATTTCTGATGTAATATTCCGCTCAGGCATTCCGGCCGACAACGACTCAATGATTGAATCTGACATTTGCGCTTACTGGCTTAAACTCTTAGAACAGCGCATGGCCTCGCACGTTAATGTTCACTGCCTCAAGCTGTCGTCAGCAATATCCGAACATGGGAAAATTTCTGTATTCTCCGATAAGCTGTGGTACATGGGGAAAATTCCGTACTCCAACGAAGGCACGAAAATTGTTGCAGGAGTAATCTCCGACACGTTAGCCATTCTCGGAAGGACTCCGAAAAAAGTTTTGGTTCTTGACCTCGACAACACGATATGGGGAGGAGTTTTGGGTGAATCGGGCGTTGAGGGTATAGAGCTGTCTGATGATCATATAGGCGCGGTGTTCAAGAAAGTACAGCAGAACATTAAAGCCGTAAGCAATGCCGGAGTAATTCTCGCAATAATCTCAAAGAACAACGAGTCCGATGTTCAGGAAGTATGGAGAAAGCACCCCCATATGATTCTGAAAAGGGAAGATTTTGCAGCCGTCCGAATAAACTGGAACGATAAAGCCGACAACATGCGCGAAATTGCAGAAGAGCTTAATTTGGGGCTTGACTCGTTCGTGTTCATTGACGACATGCCAGCCGAACGCGACAACATTAAAGCCCGTCTGCCCGGCGTAACTGTACCCGATTTCCCCGAAAAGAAAGAAGATTACCCCGCATTCATTGAGGGAGTATTCAAACAGTATTTCATGAAAACGAGACTCGCCGATGAGGACAGAGCAAAGACGAGGCAATACGCAGAAAACGCAATGCGTAAAGAGGCCGCGAAAGGTTTAACGTATGAGGAATTTCTGTCATCATTGAAACTTGAAGCCGAGAGAGTCGAACTTGATGACGCGAAATTAGACCGAATAGCCCAAATGCACGGAAAGACTAACCAGTTCAACCTAACGACAAAACGTTACACCCGGCAGGACATAGAACGAATGTTGGAAAACGGATTCAGGATTTACGCCTACAACGTAAGGGATAAATTCGGGGATTACGGGTTAGTTGCGGCTGTTGTGGTTGACGTAAAGAACGCTGAGATTGACTCCTTCCTCATGAGTTGCCGTGTAATGGGAAAACTTGTAGAGAATTACGTGATTGATGATGTGGAGAAAGATTTATTGAATCTCGGACTCAATACCCTTCACGCAAAATACATAAGGACGGCTAAAAACTCTCCTGTCGAAAAACTTTTTGACGGATTAGGCTATAATGTTACGGCGAAAACTGAGAATGAGACATGTTACGAGATTGACCTTAACAGAAGGCCGGAACGTAAATTTTTTGTCAACGAAAGGTGAAACGCGCAATGAAAGATGAAATTATTGCAGCACTCGCGAAAGTAACGAATCAAGACCCCGCGACTTTCAGCGAAAACACGGTAATAAAGGACATACCCGGATTCGATTCGCTTCAGTATGTGATGATGATCTCGGATCTTCAGGAGTCCCGGCACATTGAGATACCGCTCGACAAGGCTATAGAGGCTGAAACTGTCGGACAGCTTGCGGCGTTTGCGGTGAAAGTTTCCTGAGAATGTCTGACGCTATGAATGTTGAGATGACCCGTGTGAGGGAAGATGACCTCGATATGATTATGGACTGGCGTATGAGGCCGTATATCACCCGTTACATGAACACAGACCCCGTACTCACGAGGGAAGGCCAGCGGAAATGGTTTCAGCATATACAGAACAGCGAGGATCAAATTCACTGGGTCATAAGGCTTGACGGTAAACCGATAGGGCTAATTAATGTGGTGGAAATTGACAGAGTTAATTCGCGGTGCAGCTGGGGTTACTATATTGCGGAGAAAGAATACAGGTCTCTACAATTAGCAATGTTCCTCGAATGGAGTCTATATGATTACGTCTTTGATGTATTAAAACTTCACAAGCTATGTAATGAAACGTGGACGGAAAATGCGCAGGTAGTGAAACTTCATATCATGTGCGGTTCAACGCAGGACGGAATAATGAGACAGCATATCTACAAAAACGGAGTATTTCATGATGTCTCAATCGGTTCAATTCTCGCTGAAGAATGGTTTTCAAAGCGCGTCAATGCCAAATATGACAGATTCAATTTTGAGTGAGGAATAATTTTCCATGAAAGTTAATCATATTGGCTATCTCGTTAAGGACATCAACAAATCCGTGCAGATATTCCAGTCGCTCGGCTATGTAAAAGAGTCCGAAATATATCAGGATAATTACGTACAAGGGGGGGGGGGTATAAGGCAAGAAACGTCTATATATGCTTCATGAAAAACGAGGAGACTTGCATTGAGCTTGTGAGTCCGATTGATGAAAGCTCAGACGTTTACAGCACCCTCAAACGACAGGGGGAAGGCCCGTATCATATCTGCTATGAAGTGGACAGCCTCAAAGATTCCGTGAATGAGCTGACAAAACAAGGCTGGCTCGTACTTAGAAGACCCGCAAAGGCAATGGCTTTCGATTATTCGGAGGTAGTATTTCTTTTCCGGCAGAATATCGGCATCATTGAGCTTGTAGAACTGAAAGAGCAGGGAGAATCGCTAACATGATAATTTCCATTGCTGATTCAGATTTAAGCCTTCAACCCTGACTCTAATCTCAACCGTTAATATTCATTGCCTCAAGCTGTCGTCAGCAATATTTGAACGAGGATAGATTATATTATTTCTTCCTGTCCGTCATTCTCCGTGTAAGCTCCGAGAGAAACGCATACTCAATTCCCCTATCACTATAAAGCCCGTCAAAAATCGAAACAGCCTTTGAGGACAAATCTATAACCTTCCTTTGAGCCTCTTCAATTCCGTGAACAGCAACGTAATTCGTCTTTCCTTTTTCCGCATCATTCCCGACAGGTTTACCCATTTCCTTTTCTGTTCCGGTCTTGTTGAGAACGTCATCGCGAATCTGAAACGCTATCCCTAAACAGCTTCCGGCTTCCTCAAGTTTCTTCACGCTCTCAACGTCAGCACCCGAAAGAATCCCTCCTATCAGTAAGCTGCTCTCAATCATGCACGCTGTCTTATGCTCGTTCACGAAATCAATCACATCATCAGAAATATTCTCAGCGTTCTCGCTCTCAATGTCCGCGCACTGTCCGCCAGCCATGCCGTAAATACCAGCTT
>JAFSLR010000045.1 GCA_017448375.1 Synergistaceae bacterium
GCCTCATTAGGATGTGCATACCCTAAGAATTGCCCTATCTGAGTACGTGAAGCCCAGAATTCATAGCGTTCTTTCGGGTTATCCTCGACGTAGCAGGCCAGCTCGTTGCCGTTGAAGTTGCGCGTAGTGGCTAATTTGAGTTCCATGTGTGAAAATCCCCTTTCTTATAACTCGATATTGAGGAGCAAAGAGCAGCAATTCTTGATAGTGGTAACGGCCAAAGTTCTGTCGTCCTGATAGATAGCGTCGTAGTACAAAATGACAGCCTGACCGAGAGTATGAAGAATATTATCAACAATAGCTTTTTCGCCATTTATGAGAGTGGACATATCAGCCAAGGAACTCACCTCCTTTTTTCGCATATTGCTCTGAGAGTGAAAAAGCTGCGGGAACGTAGAAACTCCGTTCATAGGAACTCTCAGAAAGATTGTCAAACCGCCTTTTTACAGGACTTACGAAACGTGCCTTTTTACAGGGATTGTAATCGGAATGTTTTTATTCTTGTTGGAATGATTTAATTCCGTTACGTGAGTAATAATACCATTAAAAATTAATATGTCAAGAAAAAAAGTATCTGAATGGTATTAAAATAAGTTCCGTGTTGTGCTAGTAAGAATAATTCTTTTTGGTATTATTTATATAGGAGGTGAAAGTCATGCTAAATGAAGTAATTAGAACCCTGAGGAAACGTAGAGGATTAACGCAGGAACAGCTTGCGGAATATCTGGGGGTTTCAGTGATGACGGTGCGCCGCTGGGAATGGGGGGAACGTATGCCAGATGTAGACGCAATACGGAAAATATCACAGGTGCTTGAAGTGCCAATATCTGAACTTCTGACAGAGACCACGAAAGAATCATAAACTGAGCCGAAAGCGAACCGAAACGTATTGCCCGGTCTTGCGTACTGGGGAGAAGTAGCGGACAATGCGCGATTAGTAGCGCAGGGCGGTCAGAATTTGAGCCTGATATACAGCTTGCTATCAGACGCGACATCAACGGTGAAAACAGCGATGGGCAAACAGGCAGTAGCGGCGGTGTGAGAGAGGAGGAGAGAGAATGCCGTATGAATCACAGCAATTGACGCTAGACCAAGAGAAACTCAGCCCAACGGGGATATATAGTTACTTACGGAGCATAGACGCGAGTGTTCAGGAAGTGAAAGACGGACTATATGACCATGAACGCGAGTCAGGAATGCGACTGCGTAAACTTGAAGAGGAGTCAACGAGCATACGCAAGGAGATAACCGATATAAAAATAACGCTTGGAGTGATGGAACACCGACAGAATGAAACAGCGGGCAAGTTAGACGGAGTAATCGAGACGGTACATGAGCTGAAATCAGATGTGAAAGCCCTGAACGCGAAAGTAGACACGTTGCAGTCAAAATTAGGGCTGTATATCTCGTTGCTTGGAATCGGGTTAAGCGTGGTGCTTGTGATATTTCAGATGTTGATGAAGTGAGCAAGCCTGCGGCGGTGTGATGGGGTGAGAGAATGGAAGAGTTTTTGAAAGGATTTGAGCTTGTCCGTTCGGCATGGGACTACCTGAAGGACAAGCCCGTACTGAAAATAACGGTGAATATATTTGCGGTATCCTCAGCAGTGTTTGCTTTTTGCAGTATTCGCTGGTGTCTAGTATACTAGGAAGCATGAACGAGACAATAAGAGGAATAGCATTTATAGTGTTGATGATAAGCGGAGTAAGCGTATGCAGTATGCTGACAGTGAACTGGATATACTCCATAGCCGATGAACGGAAAGCGAAAAAGGAGCGCGAGACCGAACGGGAACATATCCGTGAAAAGCTAGGCAGCCTGTCTACAGCGGAACGCAAGATATTGGGTATTGTGGAGTCTGGGAAGGGGTGCGGAGTGTGGTTAGCGCAGGAAGACGCGGCAGTGTTGACGCTTCTGCATAAAGGACTGCTGAAACGCGTAGGTAATGCTGAAAGGTGGCAGGACTGGGAAAGCGGGTATAACGGGCGTGCGTGGTGCATACTAGCGGAATTGCCTTCAGACGTGAGAGAAGAGATAGGAAAGCTCCAATCATAGTAATATGGATAAATTATACAGGGAGTGAGGGTGAATGAAAGCGATTATCACGCTACTGCTAGTACTAATGATGAGCGTAGCAAGTAACGGAGCAGTATCGTGGGACATGAACGAATACGTGCGGAAAGAAGTATATGACGTACAAATG
The DNA here is from genome assembly GCA_017448375.1 of Synergistaceae bacterium. Taxonomy (GTDB): domain Bacteria; phylum Synergistota; class Synergistia; order Synergistales; family Aminobacteriaceae; genus JAFUXM01. The sequence goes on from JAFSLR010000045.1 coordinate 2,204, forward strand.
CAGGGTATTAATGCGAATATGGAGAGGATACTCCAGAAATTAGACGTATTAGAAGTGAAAGTAGGCGATTTGACGAACGCGGTATCGGTAATGTCAGAACGAATCGACCGAAATTTTGAGACGTTATCAGCGCGAATAGACGGCCTAGACGCACGAATGGGAGACCTTCGGAATGATATATATCTAGGACTTGTGATACTGGGAATATTGGTAGGAGTGCCGTCGGTGCAGAAGTGGTACGAAAGGCTGAAAGCATCGCGGCCGTCGGTAACGATAGAGGACGTGAAGCGACTGATAGAGGAGAACAACGCGGAACTGCTGAAGAGTCTTCGGTCATGAAACAAGCCCCCGGCGAAAAACCGGGGGAGTTTTTTTTACGAGAGTAAGACTCACGGACAGTAAAAGCGGAAAAAAAGCACGAAAACGGTCAACAGACTCATGGACAGTTATAACGTACGAATAGACGCATTAGTGTAAAAATCTGTCAGCTAATTGATGGAAGTATCGTTCAGCCTTACGCAAATATTTTCTGTCGTCTGCCGAAATCCAGCGCATAAACTGTTTTTTCTCCTTTTCGTTGAGACCGTGCAGAGGGTTCATAGCGTTCATGCTGGATTTAAGCCCCTGTTTCGAGCCGTCAGCGTCGTTGTATTCTTTGAGGAATCTTCTGACGGCGGCGCGGTCATTGTAACGTAAAGCCTTTTTGATGTTAGCGAGAATGCGTCCTCTTCTTGTGGAGGCAAAGCCGTCAAAATGCTTGTCTAGTACTTCATACTGGAACTGCCTTACGCGGTCAAGGGTCTGCCAGTAAGCGGCCTCGTCGGAGTCCTGCGAGTAAATGAGGAATTTTGATGCTTCCTGCCAGTTGTTATGAGGAATGCCCCTAGCGGCTTTATAGGGCCAAGCGAGTCCGAACGAACGCGCAACATACTCTGCAGGGTCTCTGATAGTAGAGGGGTTAAAAGCGTTCGGGAACATGGAACGCCCCATAGCCAGCTCAATAGGCATTTTGATTGCGGGGTTGAGACCGTTGATAACCTTGCTGAAAGGAGCTTGCGCGATTTGTTTCAACCATGAGCCAATAGACTTTTGACCGTTAGCAAAGTCCTTAGCATCAAGCCACGCAGAGTCGAGGCTCGCCCAGTCTAACACGTCAGCGACCGCGCCTATTCTGTCGAAATAATATGTTCTGCCGTTTTTGCTTCCGAAAGTAAGGTGAGGGCGATATTTAACGTCATTGGGTAAATCGTCATCAGCGTCTGGGAAGACGAATCTGTTGAACATCTGCATGGCCATAGTGAGAGCCATAAGTTTTGCGACACTCTGACCTGCTGAAAGTGCATAAAGAGGCATTGCGGCGAGTTTGCCTGCGCCGAGATTTTTGACTTGCTGTGCGCCGTAACCGTACTTGAAGCCGTTTTTGAGGAGTCTGTAAGTGCGTCTCATGTTGACTTCCATCCACGAATAGAATGGTATCAACATATCGCGTAACTGCTTGCCGACTTCGCTGACTTGGTCATATGCGCCGAGTAATTCGTTGCTCATCTTGAATGCTCTTTCCTTGATGTCCTTGATGCTCATAACTTCATCTTCAATGGACGCGCCCCAGTTTAACGGCCTCCCGTCTTTGTTATTCTCCATCTGATTTTTGTATTCGAGATAAGCGGCGAAACGGAGCAGATGTTCGCGCCATTCGGTGAAGGAGTGTTCAGCGTTGAACAAAGCGCGGATAGGTTTCAATCCCTTGTTCCATAGAGATTTGATTTTGCCAGTGTCCTTTTCTGATTGCATTCCGTCAAGAAGAGACACGATAGCTTGCGCGTCTTTTGCGGACAAATTGAGGGACTGAATGCCGAGAGTGCCCGACAGCCTGATATAGTCCTGCAAATCCTGCGAAGCCTCGTAGCCTTCCTTGCCGTGTCTCGTGTACCAGCCCGTAAGCTCCCTGACGGCCCGCGGGAAATGCCTGAGTGCTTTAGGGTTACCAGCGATAAGCGCGTCGAGGTCTCCCGTGAAGTTTCTGATGTTGTAGAGCAAGTTACGAGTTGGCGTGAAGAGAACGGAGCGTTTCCACCAAGTAGTAAGGTCTTTAGCAGCTTGTCCCAACA
>JAFSLR010000046.1 GCA_017448375.1 Synergistaceae bacterium
GCTGTACTTCTGCTTTGCGCTGGATTTCCTCTGCTGTTTGAGTCCCCGTCTGATTCAAGGCTTCATCATTACGCTTCAGAATTTCCCTCAACTGTGCAAGCTGCTTTTCTTCTTCCTGTAGAATTTCGAGCTGCCTGCGAGTCTCTGCTTCTTTCTCATCGTCCTTTTGTGTTTGCCGTAAAGTTTTGTTGAGCTTGTCTTCCAGCTTTGAGAGCTGCTCTTGAACTTCCGCCGCTGAATCATCTTTCTTCCTGAAAATTTTTCTCAGGCTCGGAAATAACCCTAACGCAACAGCCAGCAGAATACCCCCGATAATTTGCCCGCCGAACTCCTTGAATCCCTTAATTATGATTTCAACAGCGGCTTTTATCCATTCCCCAATATCCATAAATATCTTTCACCTTCCCTAAATCATAACGTCATCACGTGGATCACACGGCAAAATTTTCAGCAATATAACACAAATTCCTTTCCAGCGCGACGCATAATCCGATTCATTCCCTGAAAGATATTTTTGCAAAAGAGTGGATTTTTATACGCAAGTTTTTACATTAACAGGCTATAATTATTCATCACTCTTAGAATTGGAGGTAAAGTTATGGAATCAATTTACAGCAACACTATTCAAATCATAATTGCTTGTGTCATTTCAACCGTCCTTTTCATTTTCTCGATAACTTACATCTCAAAACACCCTCAGAAGAAAACTGCCTTCCTGAAAATGGTATTTATTGCCATGTTCATCTTGGGAACGGTAATGTACTGCATATTCCATTATCTGGCACCCATTCAGATCAAAGGGCAGGAACAAAGCGACTTGCTCAACAGCGGCTATAATCCGTTATTCCGCATTCTCTATGTAGTCTTGAGATCCGTTATAGATGTCGGGAATATGTTTTCCGGACGCGCTAACACCGATCTCTTTTACCGTCTTGACATCTCAAAAAATCCTGTATGCGTGATTCTCTTCTGGACAGTTTACGTCATCACTTTCTACACAACTGCTTCTGCGTTGCTACTGCGTTTCGGGAATGACCTTCTCACATGGATAAGAATAACATTAGCAAAATTCTTCGGCTCAGACGTTAATGTTATTTTCGGGGTAAACCCGGACTCGCTCCTATTCGGGAAAAATATCGCAGACACAAAAGGCAGTACGTTAATATACGTTGACAGTTTTGCAGGAGATGATTACGAGCTGTCAATAAAATCTATCGGAGGAATCTTTTACTCTGACAGTGAGGCGTTGAAGGCTTCTCCCTCATTCCTACGCTCTATCGGAATAAAGCCCCGAAAGGCAAGGTTAAAGCTCTATGCTATGTCAAGCGATTACGACAGGAACATTCAATATGCCCAAATGATGTCCGAGACTCTCGAAAAGGCAAATATTCCCCCTGAACAGACAGAGTTAATGCTTCTCGGAACGGACGAACTTAAAGGTATGATATTCCAGTCAGACAAAAATCAATACGGTTACGGGAATGTTATTTGCTTTGACGAGTTCGAGATGAGCGCGCGGTTACTGATACATGAATACCCGCTCTGCAACGCAATAAAATTTGATGAAAACGGACGGGCTTCTGAGGGCTTGGAAGTTCTTATTGTCGGTTTCGGGCGAATGGGCCATGAAGTTTTGCGGAAAGTAATCGCTAACGGTCAGTTTGAAGGCGACATTACGCAAGTGGACATTCAGCAGGAAGCCGGAAACTCTCAAGAGAACATACAGTTTGAGAGCAGGAATTTCCACGCCACTGTATACGACCCTAATTTCGACAAACACGAAGGCTTTGTGAGATCGCAATATCCCAAGATGTTCGCGAATTACAATATTGACTTTGAGCCGCAGGAAGGAAGAAGCAGTCATATATTCCAGTTCCTTAAGGAATACGCCCACAAGCTGAATTACATTGTTATATGCCTCAATGACAGGGACACCGCAAGAGATATTGCTGTCCGTATGGCTGACCGTCTCTATGCTCTGGGACGTACCATCAACGTTTACACCTGCGACACGAAGAGTGTGAGATGTTATTCCCCGAATGCAAAGAAATGCAAAACTCACTGGGTCTATGACTCTGATCTTCTTTACTCAGGGAAGATTGACGGGTACGCCGTTGAACTCAATCACAAGTATGAAGAGCTTTACCGCAAAAGTGAAGAGCAAGGAATCGTAACGCCCATTGAGGATTGGAGGAAGTGCGACTATTTCGGGAGAATGAGCAGCCGTGCAAGCGTTGATTACCTTATACCTTTAATCCGAAGGGTTAGCGGTGATTCTGGAGTTCTGACTCCTGAGCAGAGAGAAAATCTTTCAATGAGCGAGCATTTGAGATGGTGCGCTTTCCATTACACATTCGGGTTTGATGTTATGGAGAAGGAAGAGTTCTTGCAGCGCGTGAAAAAACGTGTGGCCGAAATCAGAGAGCATGGCCGATCCTCAGTCAAAATGACGAAGGACATGGACAAAAAGCTTCATGTATGCCTTGTTGGCTGGGATGAGCTTGATGATATTTCGGAGATGGAGAACGCATTGACACACGGTAACGCCGATTACAAGGAAAATGACAGGCGCAACGTTGACATGGTAATGGAGCTCATGAAGAAAAGCTGAGGGTATATACAATGGAAAGAATATTGCCGCCCGTAATCCGTGTATTTATCTCATCGACATTCGCGGATATGAACACGGAAAGACAGTACTTCAACACCGTTATTGCGCCTAAGCTCACAAGATTATGTTCTGAACGCGGAGTTTCATTCTTCAGCGTAGACCTTCGATGGGGAATAACTGAGGAAGACCAGATAAGCGGAAATGTTATCCCTATATGCCTTCGTGAAATTGATAACTGCCGTCCGTTTTTCATAGGTATTCTGGGCAGCAGATATGGGAGCATACTCGAAAACATAACGCCTAATACTCTGGCTTCTTTCTCATGGCTCAAAGATCAGACGGGGAAAAGTGTTACGGAGCTTGAGATGTTCTACGGAGTTTTGCAGAACGCAGAGAAAAGCGGAATACCTGATTGTGTTTTCTGTTTCCGTTCAGATGAGATGTCGAAAAAATTTATGACGGAGTCCGAATCTGACGAGAAAATACAGAAACTTAACACTCTCAAGAAAACTATTCGTCAAAATCACGATATACCTTCGTTCGATTACAATTCTATTGATGAGTTCGGGAAAGGAGTAATCTCTGCGGTTTCATCGTGGCTTGACAAAGAGTTCCCAACGTCAGAGAGCGTTTACGAGGTCCGCAAGAAATGGTATAACAGCGAAATTCTGAGGGATTATGTGAGGCTTGAAGGGGTTCACGAATTTTTTGACACTTACTGCGGAAGCTCTTCGCGTTCACTCATGATTTCGGGGGAAGGACAGCGCGGTAAAACTACAGCCCTTACAGCATGGACACCGAAAGACGGCGAAAAGATTCTCATCAACTGCGGAGCGGACGAAAAATATCAATACTGGCCGGCAATCGCAGCTGAGATAGAGTTTGGGCTTCATGAAATTGACGGGAGTATAGGCTTTCCGAATTTTGACGCTGAAGCCTCGATGTTGTTCGGATTCATGGACGGAATACGGAGCATGAACGACAAGAACAAAAAGCCGGGACAAAACATATTTGTTACGGATTACGAGAGGGAGTCTTACCGTCATGGTTTCATATCGTGGCTTAAATCTGCAAAGCCGAAAGTCCCAGTCTACATTGTCATAAATGATTTGAATCTTATTGATGACGAGAACGCTGCATATCTCAACTGGTTACCTTCAGAGACTGGAGAAAACATTCACATAATATGCTCCTCGAACGATGAGACTATCATTGACAACGCGCAGATTCTCGGCTGGAACGTTAAGGAAATGCCCTTATCCCTGATGAAAGATTCGGGAATTTTCCTCGAACAATACATGAGGATATTCGGCAAAAATATGAGCCAGTCTCAAAAGGAAAATTTGCTGAAATCTCCATTAATGCAATATCCGGGATACTTGAAGTACATTATCAGGTATTTCAACAATTACGGGAATTTTGAGAATCTGAATTACCTTACAAGCGAGATTGGCCGAATGACTTCCGCAAGAGAACTCTATGCTTTCGTTCTGAATAACCTTCTCGACACTTTGCAGCCCCATGAAGCAGAAGCCGCACGCACCGCACTGTTCATTCTCAACGAAACATCGCTCGGACTCCGTGAAGATACGCTATATTCGATTGTTCGTGAAATTTCACCCGCTGACGCTATAAGCTGGTCAAAAATCCGCGTAATTCTCGAACAGTTCCGGCTCGTAACCGCTGACACATGGAAGATACGGGATAATGATTTGCGGGGAATCGTTCAGCAGTTCGACATTGACAGGAAGCTGATACATTGCAGGCTAGGAAAATATTTTCTCGGCTGTATCGAAAACTCAGAGACACTTTCAGCCGAAACCATAAAATACAGAACCGACTGCGCTAAATCGGCCCTCTATCATTTCGGCGAGGCTCAAGACTGGCATACTCTCTCTGAACTCCTGAAAGACAAATCAATTCTCTACCATCTCAGCAAAATGGAATGGAACACCGTCCGCTCATCTTGGGCTAAGCTGCTGATATTCTCAGATATAGATGTTACGGCGGAAATGATGAAAGTCTTTGAGAAGTGCGATGACGAATACTCAGACATTAGGGGCATAAAGCGCAAGATTATCGGGCTAATGTCAGACCTTGAACTCTGGAATATTCTTCACACAGCCTCGAAGAAGTCCGGGCTTCCTGAAATTTCAGAGCTCAGGGATATTGACGCGAAAGAATTTTCACCGAGTTCAGCGCGTGCTTACAAGAGGTTTAACGAATTGCATGAACGCGGACGGTACAGCAGACTTCTTGAAGAGACGACGGCATTTCTTGCAAGGAACGAAGGAATGATGAATGACGCTGAGAAATGCTGCTTTTACATGCTGAAGATTGAGAGTGAGCGCGAGCTTGGGAAAATTGAAGAGGGACTCGAAACTTCATATAAGTATTATATTTCGGCGACTTCTTCAATGGATAACTACGAAATCATAAGGGCTTTGAGAATGCGCGGTCAGTTTCTCTATTCATCGGGACGCTATACGGAAGCACAGAAAATTCTGCTTTACTCCGGTAAACTTGCGCTCAATATCGGAGATGTACGGGGTTATCTTTCTTCATCAAATGATTTGGGGATGTGTGCGGACCGTCAGAAGAGATTCAGCGATTCAATCAAAATTTTTGAGTCATGCATTAAGGCGTGGAAACGTCTCGGTGATGACAGGGAAGTATTAGCCTGCTGGACAAACAAGTGCAACGCTCTTTACTTCAGCGGAAACGTTCAGGAAGCTGCTGACGAGACGGAAAAACTTATTGATTTTATAGGCAGTCTTGATGAAGACGAACACAAAATATCATGTGCTATGGCGTGGGGCAATCTCGGACTTGACTGTTCAAAGCTGGGTCAGACAGAAAAAGCAGAAGCCGCTTATCTAAGGTCAATCGGAATTTCAAGGACTACGGAGTTCACGAGGATTAATAATTAC
>JAFSLR010000324.1 GCA_017448375.1 Synergistaceae bacterium
ACCAGTTCCGACAATTATGGCAAGAGCAAGCTGGAATATTTCACCTCAGTAGATTCAGAATATCCCGTGATAACGACGACATCGGAATTGCTTTCGACAGGAGTGGACACCAAAACAGTCCAGTTAATAGTTCTCGACAAAAATATATTATCAATGACGCAGTTCAAGCAGATAATCGGACGCGGAACTAGAATCCGTGAGGATAAAGGCAAGCTGTCATTCACAGTGATGGATTTTCGCGGAGTCTCGCGATTGTTCGCTGATCCTGAGTGGGACGGTCCTCTGGATATTTCCTCAAACTTTGACCCTGAAGCGCAAACCTCAATGCATAAACCGCCGACTCAGACACACAGAATCAAACCTGTAGTTGACCGAGACGGCTGCCCTGTAGAAATTACTTCTGAGACTGTATCAGTATATGATAGTGCTGGAAATTTACTCAGGCAGGAAAATATTATCGACTATACGAAGCGAAACATACGCGGGGAATTTGCCGACCTTCAGCAGTTCTTGTTACGTTGGAATACAGCCGCAAAGAAGCAGGAAATCACTGAGTTATTTAATGACATGGGCATTGACTTTGAGACGCTCAAGAAAGAGCAGAATATGCAGGACACGGATGACTTTGATTTTATCTGCTATGTTGCATTTGCTCAAAAGCCGTTGACGAGAGCAGAACGAGCCGAAAAAGTAAAGCGCAGTGATTTCTTCAGCAAGTACAGCGGCCCGGCGCGTGAAATCCTTGAAGCCTTGCTTGAGCGTTATGTGAATTATGGGGTATCGGAGCTTGAGAATCCAGCAGTACTGAAAATTCCACCGTTCACAAAATACGGCAAGCCCTCTAAAATTGCCTCGTTATTCACAGAGACAAGCTATGCTGCTTCAGTGAAGGAACTGGAAAACTTAATCTACATGGCAGGCTAAAACAATGAGCAGTCTTAACAGCGTAATTAAGAATATACGAAACTACATGCGTATAGATCCGGGCATAAACGGCGACGCTCAGAGAATCGAGCAAATATCGTGGCTGTTGTTCCTGAAGATTTATGACGCAAAGGAAGCGGACTGGGCATTTGATGAAGAGGGCTACGAGTCAATAATCCCCGAAAAATTCCGCTGGCGTAACTGGGCAAGAGGCGATAAATCCTCGACAGGCGATGAGCTTCTTCACTTCGTCAATGATGAGCTGTTCCCCGCGCTGAAATCGCTTCCTGTTACAGCGTCAACAGCAGTCCGAAAATCAATAGTGCGGTCGGTTTTTGAGGACACCAACCAGTACATGAAGGACGGAGTGCAGCTCTATAAGGTCATCAAAAAGATAGACGGGATAAATTTTGACAGTTACGAGGACACGCACGCCTTTGCGGAAATCTACGAGATATTTTTGCGAGAGCTTCAGAGTGCGGGCAGTGCCGGAGAATTTTACACGCCGCGAGCAGTAACAGACTTCATAGCGGAGAAAATCACCCCTGAAATCGGCGAGACATGCGCGGATTTTGCTTGCGGAACTGGCGGATTTCTAGTGAGCTGGCTGAAAGCTCTTCAGCCGAAAATAGTAACTTCATCAGACCAAGAGGAATATGACAGCTCAATTTACGGCGTAGAGAAGAAGCAATGTCCTTATATCTTGTGCGTAACAAACATGCTATTGCACGACATAGACAGCCCCGACATTAGGCACGGAAACTCTCTAGGCAGAAATATTCTCGACTTCACCGACAGAGATCGCTTTGACGTAATAATGATGAACCCGCCCTACGGAGGGAGCGAGAAATCGGACATAATGAGCCATTTCCCGAAAGACCTGCGAAGCTCTGAGACGGCAGATTTATTTATGGCCTTAATCATGTACAGGCTGAAAGAAGGAGGAAGAGCCGCCGTAATTCTGCCGGATGGATTTTTATTTGGGACAGACGGCGCAAAGCTCACGATAAAATCGCGTCTCCTGCAAAGTTTCAACCTTCACACGGTAGTACGACTTCCCGCAACAGTTTTTGCCCCCTACACGAGCATAACGACCAACATACTATTCTTTGACCGTACAGGGAAGACCCGTGAGACATGGTTTTATCGTCTCGACATGCCGGAAGGATACAAGAACTTCAACAAGACCAGCCCGATAAAACGTGAGCATTTTTTCCCTGTTGATGAATGGTGGCAGAATCGTCGCGAACTTCGGGACGACGGCGGAACGTTCAAGAGCCGGAAATATTCAGCGGATGAGATTATAGCGGGTAATTACAGCCTTGACCTTTGCGGCTTCCCGAATGACGAGAAAATCATACTGTCTCCTGAAGAGACGATACAGAAATTTATCCGAGAGCGTGAGAGGCTTGACGGGATTATTGACGGGAAAATAGCGGAGATAATGCGGTTGCTTGAGGTGAAGGAATGAAGTTAGCGGAGGATTTGCGGAGGGCTGTGTTGCAGGCGGCCATTGAAGGTAATTTGACAGGAGGAAGTCGTGAGGGGTGGCGTTTTGTTACGATTGGTGATGTTTTTTCGTTGAAAGCTGGTAAGGCTACAAATGCTACGAGTATTTATCCTGAGAAATCGGAAGAAAATTGCTATCCTTGTTTCGGCGGTAACGGCATCAGGGGATATAAGTCAGAGTTTAATTCGGAAGGCATCCATCCAATTATAGGTAGACAGGGTGCGTTGTGCGGGTGTCTGAACATGGCCGAAGGGAAGTTCTATGCTACGGAACATGCTGTTGTTGTTTCGATGTTAGCGGACACGAATCCGTATTTTGCTTACTACGCACTAACAGCTATGAATCTCAACCAGTATGCTACAGCTACGGCACAACCCGGTCTCTCTGTGCGTAAAATTCTTACTACTCCTTTTCCCCTTCCGCCCCTCGATGAACAGAGCCGAATAGTCTCACGCCTTGACGCAATCCTGCCCCTAATCGCCGAGCTTGAAGTCGCCGAGAACGAACTCGAAGCCTTAGAGCGCAGATTTTCAGGCGATATGATGGACTCGCTCCTTCAGGCAGCAATAGAAGGGAAGCTGACGGGTGGGAAGCGTGAGGGCTGGCAGTGGGTTAGGCTTGGGGATGTAGGGACGTTTGTTCGCGGGCATGGCATAAAGAAATCAGACACAACAGAAACTGGCAAACCTTGTATCAGATACGGGCAGTTATACACAACATTCAAGACTTCATTTTCTGCGGCTGTATCTTTTGTGCCTGATGAAATTTTTCAGAAGTCAATCAAAGTTCACAAGAATGATATATTAATGGCTTTGACAGGGGAAAATAACGTTGACATAGCTCTTGCAGTTGCTTACGTGGGAGATGAGGAAATTGCAATGGGAGGAGATATGACGAAGTTCACGACAACGATAGACCCGATGTATGTAGTGTATTTCATGAACTCACCGTTTGCAATCAGCCACAAGAGCAAACTCGCTACGGGTAACATTATTGTACACATATCAAACGACAAGTTAGCCTCAATCCCTTTCCCCCTGCCGCCGATTGAAGAACAACACCGCATAGTCTCGCGTCTTAATGGGTTCTTGCCTTTATGTGAAGCACTTGAGAAAATAACATAAAGAGAGGTGAACCTTATGGAACATTTCATTAAGGAAATACGCATAAACAACGTCAGACACTTGAAGGATATAAGAATAAGTCTGGACAGCGAGCACAGGCAGCACTTAATCCTGACGGGGAAAAATGGATCAGGGAAAACGTCAGTACTTGATGAGATAGCGAATAATCTTGTGCTACTTAACAGAAGTACAAAGAATGACCTTCTGAAAATTTACAGAGAATTGCAACAAGATATAACATCACTGAATACTGAAACTGATAAAAGTAGGAGAGAGCTTCTTGAACAACGTATTTCTCTTCATAAAATTTCCTTGTCGTCTTGTCCAGTAACAGGGATTGACGTTATCTATAATTTTGAAGAAGATTTGTCGACCTTATATCGTGAAGGAAAATTTTTAACAGCTTTCTTTGCTGCCGGGCGACTATCTAATGATGTACTTCCTGCACATGGTGTGGAAGACATAAGATTATCTTCTCCAATTGGTGTAACAGAATCACCAGCGCGCGATATAATGAAGTATATGGTACATTTGAAGACGCAGCAGTCATATGCGAAGAATGAAGATGATACGCAGAACGAGAGATACATAGGAGAATGGTTTGACCGTTTCGAGAAAGCCTTACGAACTTTGCTTGATGATGATTCAATTAAGCTGAAGTATGACTATAAAAATTACCGTTTTGTGATACAGCAAAAGAATCGTAACCCTTCCAGCCTGAATGAATTATCAGATGGTTATTCCTCAATACTGAGAATTTTGTCAGACTTGATAATGAGAATGGATCAGAACTGGCTTCACACAAATCAGCTGAGTGAGTATAACAAAGAGGGAGTAGTTCTAATAGATGAGGTAGAGACCCATCTTCATATAGAATTACAGAGGAAAATATTGCCGTTTCTGACAAAA
>JAFSLR010000325.1 GCA_017448375.1 Synergistaceae bacterium
ACTGAATTTTTGCCCTCGATTACGACACCCTGAGCAGTTTTTGACTCAAGATATGCATCTGACACAGTAATATCCGCTGTGGAATATACAGCCGGTGAGCCTGTTCCTGAAGTGGTGTAGCTGCCGCCTGAAACATTGACAGTGCCGCCGCCTCTGTCTGACCTGATAGCTGCCGAAGAGCCTCCGGAAGTCTCGATAGTGAGGTTTTCTGCATTCATAGTGCCTCCGCCAGTGGTCATAATGCCGCCAGAATTGTTGGAGCTGGTGATGATTACGGAGTCTTTTACGTTTACGGTAGTGCCTGAACCGTAAGAGAATACTCCGTTGGCGTAAGTGCCGTCCGTAACGACAAGTGAAGCTGTGAGCGTGAGGGTTGCGCCGTTAGTTGCGAGTACAGCAGCGTTTGTGCCGTAGAAGTCGGCATCTTCACCGCCGGAGCCGTCTCCTGTTTTGGTGATACTCACGTTTGAGTAGCTTACTGTTTCGCCATCGGCCAAGACAGCGTTAGTACTGTCTGCTGTTTCTGTGATGGTCTGAGTAATCTCAATGTCTGCTGACGTGAGAGTTGTGGACGTGTCAGTGTTGTTGTTGGTGTTGGTGTCGGTCTGATTGTTAGTATTGGTGTCGCTTGAAATCTTGGCGAGATTGCTGGATGAACCGCATCCAGAACTGAAGAACAAAAGTACAACTATGAATAGAGCTATAAAATGTTTGAGCTTCACGAAGAAATGCCCCTTTCCTGATTTTATAGATTTTATACTACATTTTAATTATCACATATTGAGTGAAGATTTTGCAGAATATTTTCTATTGCAGTCTGCATTTCTCTTACTGAGTGCGTTCGAGACCTTGCGCATTCCTGAGCCTGTTTGCTGCATATCAGGCACTTCCTGAACTGCGGACGTGATAACTTTTTCCCGTCAGCGTCAATAACATCAATATCGTAGAGCCTCCCAAGTTCTGAAGCGTCCTCAATATTCACAGCAATATCCTTCAGAATTTCAGGCTGTATATTCCCTACACAGAGCAGTAATTCATCACCAGTGTCTTCATGAATTTCTGAGAGAGCCAGAAGCTCAGCACCAGCCTTTTCGAGCTGACAGAGCAATAGCTTCCGGCCAAGAGTGAATGCTTTTCGGATCAGTGTATTAGTCTTAATCGGGCCTGGAATGTTCATGCTGAAGGACACCACCGGGCAATGATGAGCCTGAAGAAAGCTCTGCTGCTGTAAGTATCTAGCTTCACGTCTAGCTAGCATATGCTGTAAATCTACAATATTTCCTGTCATATTAAGAAAAGCCTCCTAAGTGATTTGCACAGCATGATATTATAGGCAAAAATTTTTCAGGAGAGACTTTAACATGAATAAGAACGCAAAAATTTATGTTGCTGGACATAACGGCATGGTAGGTTCAGCGATAGTCAGGGAACTTGTCAGGCAGAACTACACGAACATCATCACGCGCACACATTCAGAGCTTGATTTGACGCGTCAAGCAGAAGTTGAGCAGTTTTTTGCGCAGGAAAAGCCGGAATACGTATTTGTAGCAGCGGCAAAAGTCGGAGGCATAGGAGCAAATTCCCATTATCCGGCAGATTTCATGTACATTAACATGATGATAGAGATGAACGTCATACATTCAGCGTACATGAACGGCAGCAAGAAGGTGGAATTTCTAGGTTCATCATGCATATATCCGAGAAAGTGTCCTCAGCCCATCAAGGAGGAGTATTTGCTTTCTGGGTATTTGGAGCGCACGAATGAGGCGTATGCATTGGCGAAGATTTCCGGCCTGAAGTACTGTGAGTACCTGAACACGCAGCACGGCACTGACTATATATCAGTGATGCCCTGCAACCTGTACGGGCCTAACGACAACTATCACCCTGAGGACTCGCATGTATTGCCAGCACTGATACGGAGGTTTCACGAAGCGAAGGTGTCCGGAGCTGAGAGTGTAACTTGTTGGGGAGACGGAAGCCCATTGCGGGAATTTCTGTACGTGGATGATTTAGCGGAATTGTGTGTGAAGTTGATGGAGAGTTATTCGGGCAGTGAGGCGGTGAACGCTGGGACAGGAGAGGAGATTAGTATTCGGGAATTGGCGGAGGTAGTGAGTGAAGTAGTGGGATATGGAGGGAAAATATTGTGGGATGTTACGCGGCCGAACGGAACGCCCCGCAAGGTTATGGATGTGAGCCGTGTTTACGGGCTGGGATGGAGGCCGTTGACCAGTTTGCGAGAAGGTCAAAGAATGTCGTATATTGACAAACGGAAAAATGTTGGTACAATCTGCGCTAGCTTGACAGCGACGCAAGCTGCAAGCAAGCGATTGTACCCACAACGAAAGGAGATTTTCACCCACCATGAAAAGTATTCATGAAACTGCATCGGGTATCAGCTACGACGGAAAATTTTTCTCGGGCTATTGTAATGATACGATAGCGATGTTACGCCGCATTTTGAGCAAACCAAAGGACTTCGGGCTTTGGGACAACAACCGGAAAATTATCGAAGTGATAGCTCCTGACCTAGAAGACCTAAAAGTCTACTGCGACAAAATCACGGAGATAGCGTCTTCACTCATCTCAAAAACTGCAGGGAAAACTCTCGACATAAGGGCAATGCTGGAGGCAACGGTAGAACCTAGATTCTTCGTGATGAAGGACGGCGAGCTACAAACAGCAACGCTTGAGGAATATCTCAGCACGACGCATGATGATATTATTTTAGACGAAATACGTACCATGAAACAGGACGCAAAACAGTCATGGAAACGCATGCAGCTACAAGACCAACATATGCAACTCCTAAATGAAAGAGCTGAAGATGAAGATGAAGAGTAGCATGACGCAACCAACCTTATTGGGCAGCCCGGATGCAGAGAGAGCAATTCTAGGGGCATGCATATTTTCTTCTGAGGCTCTTACTCTTGCTCTGGAGAACCTCAAGCCTGACGACTTTATCGACGACCGCTCACGCCAAATCTTCTCTGTCATGGGGGAAATGTACTCTGCAGGTAAACCTGTCGACTACATCACTCTCCCTGATGAACTCGCCAGCAAAGGCCTGCTTGAAAGACTCGGCGGTAACTCCTACTTCGACGAACTTGCTGAAGAAATCACTCACCCCCAGAACATTCAATTTTATCTGGATATTGTCCGAGATCATGCAGTCAGGCGCAAAATTCTTAATGCAGGAGAACAAATCTCCAGGAATGCCGCTATCTACGAAAAGAGTGTGCCGGACATTCTTGAAAAGGCTGAAAAGATGCTCTTCGACGCAGGACAGAATAATAGAAATGGAGAGTTCAGGCATAGCCGCGAAATCATAACTCCTGTGTTTGCGAACATTGACATGCTAAGACGCAGTACAGGTAAACGCATTACCGGCTACCCTACAGGTTTCTCGGATTTGAACCACTTCACCGGAGGTCTTCAGCCCGGA
>JAFSLR010000326.1 GCA_017448375.1 Synergistaceae bacterium
CGAAAATAATAATGCTCTCAGACCCCGAAACCCCCGACAGGAGCGACGGACTCATGGGAATCGGCCCTGACCCTTTGCCCGTGATTCAGAAGAATTTGTTACAGCTCGTGAAATGGGGGGCTGATGTTCTCGCTGTGCCCTGCAACACCGCGCATTACTTCATTGACCGTTTCAGGGATGAACTTCCCGTACCGTTAATCCATATCGTTGAAGCTACAGTTTCAGCCGCAAAGGAATTGAGTCGGGGTAACTGCTCGTGGCTTCTTGCTACTGACGGAACACAGAAGAGCATGATTTACCCTGAGTGCGCGCAGAAGATGAACTATCATTTTCTGAGGCCGTCCCCCGATCAGCAGGAGCGAGTCCAGTTATGCGTGAGACGGGTCAAGGCTGGCGACATGAAATCGGCGGGCGAAATCATGAATGATGTTGTGAGCGAATTGTGGCGGGAGCGTGATGTTCCTGTTACGATGGGGTGTACTGAACTTCCGTTAGCGTATGAGGTTTCGGGGCTTCCGAAGGAAAAACAGGTTTCGAGTCTAAAGGCTCTTAGTGATGCGTGTATCAGTGTGCTTTACGGGGGCTAAATGCTATAATCAGCCGTAGAAATTCACATGAAGGGAATTGATTCAATACATGCCGTATGAAGAAGAACAAGAATTATCATTGCTCGATATATTTCATATCCTCTGGAGGAGAAGAGGTTTAATTTTTCTGCTTACGTTTCTTTTCGGGGCGGCTGCTACAACTTATGCTTTTATGGCTCCGTTCATCTACAGGGCTGAATGCAGGGTGCTTCCTCCGGGCAGCGGCAGGGGAGGCGGACTCATGTCTCAGCTTGGAGGGTTTGCGGATTTAGTCGGCCTTCCCACTACCTCATCAAATGGACAAATGCTTGTAGGTGTTCTGAAGGGTAATAGCGTGGTTGATATTATTATCGACAAGTTCAACCTTATGCAAGAGTATGAAGAGGAAATACGCATTAACGCAAGAAAGGCCGTATTAGAAAACCTTGAGGCTGAAGAAGACGCAAAAAGCGGAATTGTGAGCGTAGCATTCCTCAATGAAGACCCACAAAAGGCAGCTGACATAGCAAATGAATTTGTCAGGCAGCTTCAGTTGAAAATGAGCGAGATTGCAGTCCGCTCTGCACAGGAGAAACGCCAATTTTTTGAGGCTCAGTTGAATCAGGCACAGCAGCAGCTCATAGAGGCAGAAAACGCTATGATGAAATACCAGCAGAACAGCGGAGTCCTTGCATTAGGTTCGCAGACGGCCTCACTTTTGGGTTCAATCGCAAGCATAAGAAGCCAGATAGCCGCAAAAAACGTAGAAATCTCTTCGCTCTCAAGCTATGCCCGAAAAGATAATCCCCGTCTAAAGCTCGCACAGTCTCAGCTTGAAGCCATGACCAGAGAGCTTCACAGGCTTGAGGAAGAACAGAGGCGCACTGAAAGACGGCAGCAGGGCAGAATCCTTTCAGGGGATATACTTTCTTCACTGGGGAATGTTCCCGAAATCAGCGTTGAATATATGCGTTACGAACGTGATTTGAGATTCGCAAACGTCAAATATGACACGATGTTAAGGCAGTACGAGAACGCTAAACTTTCTGAGGCAAGCGACTTCTCTACAGTCCAGATAGTAGACCCCGCTACCCCGCCCGACTGGAAGTTCAAGCCAAAGCGCGCTCAAATCATGATAATCGGGACAATGTTGGGATTCGCATTGGGCGTATTCTGGGCGTTCATCTCGGAAAGTTTGAGAGCATCAAGAGCTTCACGCGAATACTACGACGACGATTAACATTAACCATAAATTCCCCTCGCAACATCAAATGACGGGGGGAAATTTTTTTTACCTCGCTGACTGCTGGCGGTAAATCAACGCTTCACTGATATGTTTCTTCTGCAATTCCTCATCGCCACCAAGATCCGCAATAGTCCTAGCAACCTTCAATACTCTGCTCATCCCGCGTCCCGACAAATTAAATCTCGTTGCCATTAATGCCAGGTACGAACGAGTCTCATCGTCAAGTGTCAGGCACTTCTTCACTAGCCTTTCGGGTATCTCCGCATTGCACGTGCAGCCGTATTCCCTCCAGCGTTCAATCTGTATGTTTCTTGCTCGTACTACACGTTTCCGTATTGACGCGCTAGGTTCGGGCGATATTCCTTTGGAGTCAATCGACAGCAATTCCTCCGGCGTTAATCTCGGCACTGAGATTTGAAGGTCTATCCTGTCCATTATTGGCCCGGAAAGTTTACGCCTGTAGCGTTCTATCTCATATGCTGAACACTTGCACGGCGTTACAGGGTCTCCGAGATAACCGCAGGCACACGGATTCGCAGCAAGCACAAGCAACACCCGTGAAGGATATTTCACCGAACCTGTTGCACGGCTTACCGTGATTTCTCCGTCCTCAATCGGGGCTCGTAAGCTCTCGGTCAAATCCCTGTGAAACTCCGTATACTCGTCAAGAAACAATACTCCCCTGTGAGCCAACGAAACTTCGCCCGGCCTCAAGTCAAAGCCCCCTCCGCATACTGATACCGTGCTTGCCGTGAAATGTATCAGTCTGAAAGGTCTCGAACGCCCCGGCTCAGGC